>JAHDCN010000258.1:0-1376 GCA_020629815.1 Verrucomicrobiota bacterium | reverse complement strand
GCCGGTGAACTCATCGAGAAGGCCAGCAAGCTGGACCCCACATCCGGTGCCATCGCCGACAGCCTTGGTTGGTTCTATTTCAAAAACGGCAAATTAGACGAAGCACGGGATCAGCTACTCAAGGCAGAGTCTCTTCTCACCGAACCCGATGCAGTCGTTCTCGATCATATCGCTCAAGCATTCCAGGCATCCGGCAAATATCAGGTCGCGTTGATCTACGCGGAAAAAGCTGCCGATCTCGAACCGGATAACGAGGAATACTCTGACCGGATTAAGGCAATCGAGAAGGCGATGAAATAATCACGGTAGCTGCGCAGAAAGGTAGCAATCGACACTTGCCTTCGACGGAAGGAATCATTGATGATAGAGGCATGAAAGCCTCACTCCTTCTCGTTGCTGTTTGCAGCTGTTTACTCGCTGCGCCAGCTTTCGGCCAACAGATCCAGGCAGGAGGTTGGTCGATCAAAGGTTCTGATCCCATTCAGGTCTATTTCAAGAACGAACTGGTCACCGCCTATAATGCCGGCAAAGCCGAGGGCAAACCGTTCTTCTATCCTGTCATCGGTCCGACTGGTGAAAACCTGACACGCCACTGGCCCATGAAAGAGGGCTTTGAAGATGAAGCTCACGATCACATTCATCACCGGGGTATGTGGTATGGGCTCGGCAATGTGAATGGCCTCGACTTTTGGCACTTCCCCGGCGATGAGAAAAAGAAAGACCGGAACTTTGGGCGGATCATTCACAAATCGATGAATGGTATTCTGGTCAATTCCAGCGGAGTCACGATCAAAACAAAATCCGACTGGGTATCCCATTCAGATAATGCCCAGAAAGTCTGCTCTGATCGCCGGGCATTCACCTTCTCCAAAGGAGAAGATGATGCCGTGATAGTTGATACCGAAATCACGCTGGTCGCCGAATACGGAGACGTCACCATTCACGACGACAAAGAGGGTGCCTGGTCGATCCGCGTCATTCCCACCTTGAGACTGGAAGGTGACCACGCCAAAGGCAGCATCCTCAACAGCGAAGGAATGTCCGGCAAAGAAGCCTGGGGCAAGCGAGCCAACTGGGTCGACTATCATGGTGTGGACCGCGCAGGAAATTCCGTGGGCATTGCTATTTTCGACCATCCAAAGAATCTGCGTCATCCCACCTGGTGGCACGCCCGCCACTACGGACTGTTCACGGCGAATCCATTTGGGCAGGGAAATTTTGAAAAGGAAACGGAAAAAGGCGCCGGTGACTACACAATCAAAAAGGGCGAAGAAGTCACCTTTCGCTATCGCACCATTTTCCACAAAGGCACCTCACAGGAAGCAGAAATCGCAGCCGAATACGATCGGTATATCGGCGAGGAAAAGTGAAGTGCT
>JAHDCN010000010.1:16921-26380 GCA_020629815.1 Verrucomicrobiota bacterium | reverse complement strand
TGCCCAAAGTCCGGCGGGCTGCTGCGGATGCGATTTACAACGTGTGGACTCATGCCTATGGGATTCAGGCACTGGTGCGGATGCATGAGCGAGCGGAAGAAGAAGAGAAATCTGCAATCGTCGAGTTGATCAACAATCAGGTGGAACGGCTCAATCGATACGAATCGGTGGACGGCGGCTGGGGCTATTACGATTTTCGGGTTGGGACTGCGAAGCCCTCTTCCAGCTCGATCAGTTTTACATCAGCAACCTGCCTGGTTGCCTTTCATGAAGCGAAAGACATCGACGGTGTCCAGATTCCGGAGAAACTGATCCGGCGTGCAATCGATAGTATCAATCGACAGCGCAAACCCGATCATACCTACATGTATGGGGAGTATCTGAAGAGTCGGCCGTTCTACGATATCAACCGTGCCGGAGGCAGTCTTGGTCGCAGTCAGGCCTGCAACTATGCGCTGCGGATCTGGGGTGACGAAAAAGTTACCGATGACGTCGTAGATGAGTGGCTGGTGAAACTGGTTGAGCGTAATGGCTGGCTCGACATTGGCCGGAAACGTCCCATTCCTCACGAGTCGTGGTTTGCGGTAGCGGGTTACTTTTACTACTACGGACACTACTATGCCGCGCTGGGCATTGATCTTTTGCCTGAGAAACGACAGAAGGTTCACAAGAAGAATATCGCGGAGATCATCACCAAGCTGCAGGAAAAAGACGGCTCCTGGTGGGACTATCCGTTTTACTCGTATCACCAACCCTACGGCACCGCCTTTGCGATTCAGACTCTGGTGCGGTGTAAGTAGCCTTTGCAGCGGAAGGCTCGTGATCAAAGTAATCCGGCTAATCATTAGCCTTTCGCTAGAGATTGCTCCGATTAGACCTTAGCCAATAATTCTTCGGCCGTAAAAAACAGAAGCCGCTCAGCCCCGAAAGACTGAGCGGCTCCGAAACACGAAACACAAACAGACAGTTACCGAGAAAGTAACTATGATTGGAATATACTTGATATTTAACTTTCGTCAACTATTTAGGTCTAAAAAATTCAATTTTTTCTAAAGCTCTCAAGTTTTTTGGCGGAAAACCTTCTTTCGTGGTAAATTCCGCGCACATGAAACTGAATTCTGAGAAAATGAAGTCCCCAATTTTCCTCCTCGCGGGTCTTTTCGCGCTCACCTTTACCAGCTGCGCGACAAAACAGGCATCGAAACCCGTTGGACCAAAGAGTATGGCGGTGCGATACGGCAATATTACCAATATGGATGCCGTGACGGTGAAAGTCAGTCTGTCTAATAAGGCGGTTTACGTTTTGGAAGCTGGCCAGCCTCGCTTCGTCGCGGCTGTGTGTATTGGCAAGCCAACTCACCCGACTCCAACCGGGACCTGGCGGGTTCAGCACAAAGAGGTGAAGAAGCGCTCCAGTATCTACGGCTTTTTCGTGAAAGATGGACACGTGGTTCCAGGAAAGAGAAGTAATATGCCGGCCGGATACAGCTACAAGGGCTATCCGTTGCCGTATTGGGTATACTTCGGTAAAGACTGTGGTTTCCATGCTGGCGCGGTTTGGCCTGAAGCGAGAACTCACGGATGCTTGCGTCTTCACAAGTCAATTGCCGGCGAGTTTTACAATATGACCAAAGTTGGCACCCCGGTGATTATCCAACACAGTCATCCGGAGGATGCCACTCTCGGAAAGAATGTGCCGCGCCCCACTGATTACAACCACCCGGATTCGTCACCGGCAGTTCGAGCATCTGATGCGGTCTTTACCGACATCAACAACGTTTGGTTCTAGATTCTGGAAAAACGTTACCATACAGTGACCTGACAGGGTATGGTCATCGACCTAACCCTGTTACCTCACGGAACGAACCCTGTTTGGTCACCCATGGCATCTCCTGCATCGAAAAAGAAGAAGAAACGCGTCAACGTCCGTACTCCGGAGGTGATGGAACTCGTGCAAAACGAGGTCGCTGTTCACTACGAGAGTTCAATCGTTGAAAAGTTCCGTGCGAGAGATGGCGTTGTCACGATAGGCAACACGACTGTTCGCCTGGCAAAACAGTTTGGTTTTTGTTATGGGGTCGAACGCGCGATTGATCTTGCCTATGCCTCGCGTCGTGTCTTCCCGGATAACCGGATTTTCCTAATTGGAGAGATTATTCACAATCCGGAGGTCAACGGCCAGTTGGAGGAGATGAATATTGTTTCCCTGCCCTGGCAGGAAATGGATGAGCAATATGATGATCTTGGTCCGGATGATGTCGTAATTGTTCCTGCTTTTGGAGCGCCGATTTCCTTCATGGAAAAGGTCGATTCTCAGGGGTGCAAGACCGTTGATACTACCTGTGGTGATGTGATGAAGGTCTGGCGCCGGGTGCGTGGCTATGCCAAAAACGGCATCACCTCCATTATTCACGGTAAGGCCGGTCACGAAGAAACCCGCGCGACTGCGTCTCGAGCCATGGGTGAAGATGGAAAGGGGCATTACCTGGTCGTGCTCACTCTGGATGATGTGGATTTCCTTTGTGATTACCTGAGAAATGGCGGCGATAGGGATGAGTTTCTGAAACGTTTTGAGGGCTCCACTTCAGAAGGGTTTGATCCGGAGCGTGATCTGATCAAAGTAGGAGTGGCCAACCAGACGACCATGTTGAAGTCTGAGACGGAAGAGATTCAGAACCGGGTGAAAGTAGCAGTTCAGGATCGCGATGGCGACGACGAAAACTTCCAGGTGTTCGATACCATTTGCGGAGCCACACAGGAACGTCAGGACGCTCTTTTTGAAATGCTGAAAGAGAGCATGGATATGCTTTTAGTAGTGGGCGGTTACAACAGTTCCAACACCACCCACCTGGTAGAGATCGGCGAACAGGAATTGCCGACCTTTTTTATCCGTGGATCCCGCTGCATTACCTCTTTGGAAGAAATCGTGCACTTCGATCTTCACGACCGGACTGAGAGAAGCAGTTACACAGATGCTCTTTCCGGTAAAGAAACTGTGCATATCGGAATTACAGCAGGAGCTTCCTGTCCGAACAATTTGATCGAGAATACAATCCTCAAGGTCTTCGAATTGCGCGGAATCAGCGGGGAAGAAGTGCGAAGTGCACTGGAAGTATGAGACTGGGATTGCTTTTTCTATTGTTTCTGCTGATCCGGGCCGTCCCGCTTTTCGCTGAAGAGAGTGTTGCAATTTTCAACGGCACCGATCTAACCAATTGGGAGGCGATTGGTAAAGCAGAGTGGCGTGTCGAAGACGGCGTGATTGTTGGCGGTCAGGATGGCGACCCGAAGCGTTCCGGGAGGCTGAAGACAAAGCAGCACTTCGCGGACTTTCAGTTCGACGTAGAGTTTTTGATCGACGAACACGGAAAATACAATTCAGGAATTTATCTGCGCGATGTTCCGGATATGAAAGGCCAGCGCTATCAGGTCAATATCGGCCGGGGCGTGGCGGGCGAGTACATTGGCCTGTTTCGAGATGACTGGTTAGATAAAGGCGATGAGAAGGATGAACATCGAAAGCCAGGAGAGTGGAATCAGCTTCGCATCAGAGCCGTCGGACCACGAATCCAGGTGTGGCTGAACGGCGAAAAAATTGTCGAATATACTGAGCCCAATCCAAAGCCGGAAGATCTGGCTGCCGGTTCGATTACGCTTCAGACATATGGTGCTGAAGGACACGCTGGATGGGTGAAATTTCGCAATCTCAAGCTGGTCGAAATTCGTTCCGGGCAAGCTACGGAGTAGCAAGGATCAACCGAACCGAGTCGAGTCGAAGAGGCGCATCGCTCAGGTATTTCTCCAAAGCTTCCCGCTCTTCTTTCGCCAACTGTAGCTCAGAATCGCGAACCGGATGGCCCAGCTCGGCAAGTCGCTCCAGGCGATGGATTTCGCCATCCAATGTTTCGCGCATTTCGTCGATCGCTTCTTTACGCAGTTCCTTTGCTGCTGACTCACTGAGTTGATCTGCTACTTCGAGCAAGGGTGGAACCGTAGCCTTCAACGCGGTAGCTTTCTCACGGAGGAAGCTACCCGGTCCGGGGCGTCCGTTGCTACGGATACGTTCGACAGGGAAATCTTCCGTACGATCACGGCCTTTTTGATCCACAATCCGTCGAATCAATTGGGGAGAGAGAAAACGATCTGCATGGAAGCGTTCCGGCGCGATCGAATCGAGGACAAAGACGGTTTCCAACATCAACAATTGTTCATCAGCATTCTCCATGCGGAAAAATGCGGCGTTGCCATGATCGGTGGAAATTAGACTTTCCATTGCACTGATCACCATCGGATGATCAGCGGAGAAAAACGTGATGTCTTCCCGTGCCAGTGCCACATTCCGGTCGAAAGTGATCGACAAGCCTTCGTCCGGCAGACCGGGAAAGGCTTCAGCTGAAAACAAGTTCTCGGGCAGTAGCAGATAGCAGCGCTCGTCCAGGTCCTCGACAGTAACGCCAAAGTGGTCGCAGAGCTTCAGCACCAGATGTTCCAATCGCTCGTCTTCGTCAAGGTTCTCAATTTGTGATACCAGAGCATTGCCGAGATCTTGATCGAAAGAGCTGACCTCCAGCAAATGATCGCGCCCATCCTCTAGTTCGGCATCGACCTTCTCTTTGAATTTTCTGGTTCGATCCAAAAGGTCGGGAAGAGCTTTCTCTCTTTCCAGTGCTTCGGCATCGGAAAGACGAGCTACTTCTTCATGGAATTCTCGAAATACAGGTCCTGCGCCGTGCAGGGTATTCTCAAACGCGGCAAGACCATTGTGATACCAAAGCGCTTTCAGCTCTTCCGAGGTACCCTCGATAAAAGGCACATGAATATGAATGTCGCTGGTCTGACCAATCCGATCGAGGCGACCAATCCGTTGCTCGAGCAGTCCGGGATCATCCGGTAGATCAAATAACACCAAATGGTGAGCAAACTGGAAGTTCCGCCCCTCGGAGCCTATCTCGGAACAAAGCAACACGCGAGCACCGTCGTCTTGAGAGAACCAGGCTGCGTTTTTATCGCGTTGCAAAAGGCTGAGCTCCTCATGAAACACCGCCGCTTGAGAAGCGATCCGCTCGCGCAGAGCTTCCTCAATTTGTTCGACGGTTTCTTTGCTGTGCGCGATGAGCAGAAACTTTTCTTCCGGATTCTCCCGCAGCAGCCCGACCAGCCAATCCATTTTCGCAGGGAATGCTTCGTCTCCGGCTTCAAGCGCAAGGGGAGCCATTTCCGCAATCCTTTTCGGAAACGATCCGAGGACCAGACGACGATTACGAAACAGGACTCGACCGGGCCCATGCAAATCCATCAGCTCACGTCGGCAGTCCGCGCGATGGGCCGGGATGTCGTCTCCCCTTAGCGAAGCGATTGTTTCCTCACCCAGAAACTCTTCGAGTGCCTTCAGATTCTCGGCGGAAAGCTTTTCTTCGGATTGCAGGGTGTCAGCAAGATCGGAAATTTTCTGGTAGCGATCAGACTCAGCTATGAACTCATCGAGGTCAGAAAAGCGTGCTGGATCGAGCAGACGAAGTCGGGCAAAGTGGCCTTCGCGTCCCAGTTGCTCCGGAGTAGCTGTGAGTAGCAAAAGTCCTACCGATTTTTCAGCGATTGCAGCTACGGCATCATACTCCGGGCTGGACGAGTCGACACTCCACTCGAGGTGGTGAGCCTCATCGACAATGGTCAGATCCCACTCTCCTGCGGCTGCTTGTTCGGCGCGCTTAGCATTACCTGCAATCCAGGAAATAGGACAAAGAATCAGTTGATCATCGAAGAAGGGATTCACCTCTGTCGGTGTATCCTTGTCGCGATTGGCTTCGGCTTCGATGGACGCGGCCCGGGCTTCATCAAAAATAGCGAACGTCAGAGAGAATCGGCGGTACAGCTCGACGAACCACTGGTTGACCAGAGCATCGGGAACCAGAATCAAAACCCGGCTGGCGCGCCCGCTCAATTGCAGTCGCTGTAAAATGAGGCAGGCTTCGATCGTTTTCCCCAGGCCGACTTCGTCCGCCAGCAAGACACGTGGCGCATAGCGATTGGCAACTTCTTCAGCGATATACAGTTGATGCGGGATCAATGATACGCGCCCGCCGACCAGACCCCGAACCGTGCTGCCGCGTTCTTCGCTGCGATTTCGAAGGGCAGACTGACGGAGGCCCCACAGGCTGGGTTTGTCACTCACGCCGGAGAGCAGCCGCTGCTCCGGGCGTTGCACGCTCATGGTATCAGAAAGGCCACTCTCCGGGAGCTCGTTGCCTTTTTCATCCACATAGATCAAGCAGCCGTCGGCCTCTCGAACTTCAGAGACAGAGAACGTATTGCCCTGTTGATCTTTTACCGTGTCTCCCGGTTCAAAAGTGACTCTCCGCAGTGGTGCATTCTTCGCCGCGTAAGTGATCGTTTCGTTTACTGCGGGGTAGAAAACCTGCACGCGTGCACCCTCTTTTTTCAAAATAAGAGCCAGACCATACTCGGCCTGCGTTTCACTGACCCATCTTTGTCCCGGGGAGAAAAGAGAAGGGTCTGCCTGATCCGTTTTGTATCGGGATGCTTTCATCCAAAATCAGCAAAAACTTGGGGGCCGGAATACTAGCGCGATTCACCAATTCCGCCAGTCAGGATCGCAGGTTTTTTTGATTGTTTCTTTGATTCTGAAACGAGCCTCGAATTGAGAAATTCACGTTTGCGGGAATAGTTCAGCAAACAGGACAACTCTATGCGTCTGGATCATTTTCTTGCGAAACGCCTTGGCATCAGTGAGCGAAGTGCACGGGAGCAGATTGCCTTAGGTTTCGTGCGCGTTGATGACGAGGTGCTGCGCGATCATAAGTTTTCTGTGGATAAGTTCTCCGGAATTCAGGTCAGGGACGAGTTGGTTCAGCAGGCAATTCAGCGAATACGCATCATGCTCAACAAGCCAGTTGGCATTCTCAGTGCGACCAGCGATCCAGTTCACTCCACGGTGATTGATTTGATTGATCACCCGGAGGCGAAAACACTTCACCTCGCCGGTCGCCTCGACCGAAGCAGTTCCGGTTTGATATTACTGAGCAACGACGGCCAATGGACCGAATCGCTGACCGATCCCGAACAAAAGGTGGAGAAAGAATACCTGGTCCAAACAGACAGGGATATTCCGAAGCAGGCAGTGTCCCTGTTTGCCGAAGGCTTTGATTTCGAGCCTGAGGGGATCACCACTCTACCGGCCGACTTGGAAATACTTGGCCGTTGCGAGGCCCGGGTGATTCTCCGGGAGGGGCGGTATCATCAGATAAAGCGCATGTTTCACCGGATCGATGGAATTCGTCTTCGAGGTCTACATCGCGTCCGCATCGGAGAATACAGACTACCGGGCGATTGGGAGCCGGGTCATTGGAAGGAAATTTGAGGAAAAAGCCCACGCTTTCCCGCCCAAAAAAATTGATTCCCTGCAGCAGGTCTGGCCGCTACAGTGCGCAATCGTAGAACTATGAGCGAAGACGAATCAGCCAATCCTCCTTCCAGTCCGCCGCCTATTCCGGGTTCCACATCTGATCCCGAGTTCGATCGAGAAAAGGCAATGGTCGAAAAACTGCGCACCGCTCGCGAGTCTATTTCGAAAGAGGTAAGAAAAGTGATTATCGGCCAGGAGGAAGTCGTGGATCAATTGCTGATCGCGTTACTGTCAGGTGGTCACTGTCTGCTTACCGGCGCTCCTGGGCTGGCGAAGACTTTATTGGTCAGCACGTTGGGGAAAGTCTTCGATCTCTCGTTTGCGCGGATTCAGTTCACGCCGGATTTAATGCCTTCAGATATTACCGGAACGGAGATTCTGGAAGAGACAGCCGAGGGCCGGGAGCTTGTATTCAGCAAAGGGCCGATTTTTGCCAACTTGATCCTCGCGGATGAGATCAACCGGACGCCTCCGAAAACGCAGGCAGCCCTTCTGGAAGCGATGCAGGAGAAACAGGTCTCCGTAGCTGGCATGAGCCTGGAGTTGGACAAGCCGTTCTTCGTTTTGGCGACGCAGAACCCGATTGAGATGGAGGGGACCTACCCACTTCCGGAAGCGCAGCTCGACCGTTTCATGTTCAACATCGTGATCGATTACTTGAGCGAGGACGAAGAAGTTGCTGTGGTGTCCCAGACTACCGGTGCCGGTAGTGAGCCGGTGGAGGCCTTGTTTTCCGGTCAGGATTTGATCGACTGCCACGAGATTGTTCGCAGTGTGCCGATCGCTGAAGAAGTGGTTCGTTATGCAGTAAGGCTGGCTGCCAATTCCCGCCCTGCTGGAGAAAAAACCGGCGACTTCGTCAAAGAATGGGTCAACTGGGGTGCCGGAACTCGAGCCGGGCAAAACCTGGTTCTCGGCGCGAAAACGCGCGCTCTTCTCGATGGCAGAGCCCATGTGGAATTTGATGACATCACAGCGATGGCTGCTCCGGTTTTGCGACACAGAATTTTGGTCAACTACCGGGCAGAGGCAGAAGGGATCACAGTGGATAACGTCATTGAGAAACTGATCGAAGAAACCGCGACGTAACCCTGTTACTCGGGAGACCTAACAGGGTTAGGTCGGTGACCATACCCTGTTTACTCAGCTAACGGAATGCCTGCAAAGAACTGGATCGACCCTGCTGCGCTGATGCGCGTGAAGTCGCTGGAGTTGCGGGCGAAGATGGTGATGGAAGGCTTCATGAAAGGCCTTCACAAGTCGCCATATCATGGATTCTCGGTGGAGTTCAGCGAATACCGGCCCTATACCAAGGGGGACGATCCCCGCTTCCTGGATTGGAAAGTGATTGCTCGCAGTGACCGTGCATTTATCAAAAAGTTCGAGGACGAAACCAACTTGCGTGCCCATCTCGTGGTGGATCGAAGCAAGTCGATGAAGTACGGCTCCGGAGAGTTTAGCAAAGCGGATTATTCCGAGACTTTTGCTGCTACCATGGCGCATTTCCTGATGAAACAGGGGGACGCCGTCGGGCTTACCACCTTTGATGAGAAACTGGATCAACACATCCCTGCCCGGAATCGTCCGGGGCAGCTGCGCCGACTCATGCTTCAGCTGGAGCGGGCGCCATCAGGATCGGGGACAGATCTTGGAGCAGCAATGCGCGGGTTGTCGGAAGTGATCCGGAAACGCAGCTTGTTGTTACTGTTTTCAGATTGGCTTTCTCCCATTGAAGAGCTGGAGCAACAAATCGGATATCTGGCAGCGGCAGGTCATCACATTGCGATGTTTCAAATATTGGATCCGAGGGAGCTGGATTTTGATTTCGAAAAAGCCACTCACTTCCGCGATCACGAGTCAGGGAAAGACCTTTATATTGATCCAACGGCCGCCCGGGAGAACTATCTGAAGCGATTTGCCGCGCACACGGATGCGCTGAAAACCCTATGCGGTCGACATGGCATCACGTTTCGCCAGGTTTCTACCGCTCAGCCCCTGGAACTCGTTATGTTCGAATTTGTGCAGGGGCGCGGGTA
>JAHDCN010000010.1:7504-16821 GCA_020629815.1 Verrucomicrobiota bacterium | reverse complement strand
TCTCAGAAAACTTACTACTCGGCCGAAGCGGGAGCAGGCGGTGTATTGCTTGGAGCTGGTTTTGGCGTGGCGGCTTCCGCAGGAGTGTTTTTCTCCTTCTTTTTATCACCCGGGAACAGTTTGTTCTCAGTCGGAGCAGTTCCATCGCCAGCTGGTTTTGGCATTTCCGCAGGCGGGATATTGATCACCGGAATGATGCTGTAGTCGGTCGGGGTAATGACCGGACGAAAGCCGATGAAGTATCGCTGCAAAGTAGGGTTGCCGCGGAATCGATTCGCTGCACGGCAATACTTGGCTTCACTTCTCCAACTGCCGCCGCGACATACACGGTATGAGCCAACGGAAGGGCCGGTCGGGTTGATCTGTTCCTCGCCGTAGTAGGTCTTTCCATACTTGTCGAAACACCACTCCCACACATTGCCATGCATATCGTAGATGCCCCATTTGTTCGCTTCGTACGATTTGACCGGAACTGTTGATTCCACATTGGGACCTTCGATAGTGGCGCCGTAGGGACGATAACTGCCGTTGCAGTTTGCTTGCTTTCCGTTCAAAGCGTCGCCAAATGAGAATACGGTATCGGTGCCTGCGCGACAGGCATATTCCCACTGAGCTTCTGTGGGAAGACTTGCCTTCCACCCCTCAGGTAGCTGGGCATTCCGATCTAAAAGACGGCAAAATTCCATGGCGCCTGCCCAATCAACCATTTCCACGGGGTGATCACCACTACTCCGAAAATGGCTGGGGTTTCCTCCCATCAAGCTGGCAAACTGAGCTTGAGTACACTCTGTTCTGGCAATCCAGAATCCACGGGTGTGCATGACCCGATGAAGACGTTCATCAGACTCACGGGATTTCTCCGTTTTTTTGCTGCCCATCGCATATCCAAATTCGCCGGTCGGCGGGCACCAAACAAATTCGATACCCCCAAAGGAGCGGACTTCTCCCGCCCGGGAGCCATCGAGTTTCTGGTTGTCGTCGTCTTCTTTTTTCTTCTCCGGTTGAGCTGCTGGCGGCGGAGGAGGAGCAGTCTTCGGAACCTCTCCAGCAGGAGTGGAGGGCTGAGTCGGTTGATCCTGGGCCATCAAGGGACAGGCAAACACAATAGTTGCTGCCACGAATGGCAGGTAGCCGCTGATTCCGAGCGGGTTTTGTCTGAGGGGGGATTGAGTTCCCATAGTTTTAAGGTTAATTGAATACAGAGTCGGCAGTTTGGCAGAATCCGGTCGAGAAATCAAGGGTTCTGGCAAAGGATTCGGCGGTTGACGCAGCGCGGGAAACCCGTTCATTCCTCTTCTTCGAATATGGGATCAGTTTTTGGAACACTTTTTCGGATTTCCACATGGGGTGAATCCCATGGTGGCGGCGTTGGCGTCGTTGTGGATGGATGTCCGCCACGTATCGATTTGAGCGAATCAGATATTCAATTCGATTTGGATCGTCGTCGTCCGGGGCAAAGTGAGATCACGACTCCGAGAAAGGAGGCGGATCAGGCCGAAATTTTATCGGGAACTTTCGAAGGTCAAACTCTCGGCTCACCGATTGCGATTTTAGTCCGGAATAAAGATGCCCGTCCGGAGGCCTACACGGAGATGAGTGAAAAGTTTCGCCCGTCTCACGCGGATTACACCTACCAGGCGAAATTCGGTATTCGCAACTGGCAGGGCGGTGGCCGGTCCAGTGCACGGGAGACAATCGGTCGAGTAGCTGCAGCAGCGATTGCCAAGAAAGTGCTGGTGAAAGAATACGCTCCAGATTTGGAGATCATCGCTCACGTGAAGTCGATTCGTGAAATTGAAGCTTCCGTTTCTGCTGATGATTTGGATTTCGACACAGTAGAAGGAAACATCGTTCGTACGGGTGATCCTGAGGCAGCTGAGAAAATGATCGAGCTGATTAAGGAAATGCGGAAGGAAGGTAACTCTGTCGGTGGTGTGGTGGAATGTGTGGTTCGCAATGTTCCTCCGGGCTGGGGGATGCCGGTCTTTGACCGACTGGAAGCTGATTTGGCGAAAGCAATGCTCAGTCTTCCTGCCACGAAAGGATTTGAAGTTGGCTCCGGGTTTGAGGGTACCCAATTGACCGGCCGCGAACATAACGATGCATTCCGAATGGAAGGCGATCGAGTTCGTACGAAAAGCAACCGATCCGGCGGAGTACAGGGCGGAATTTCCAATGGCGAGAACATCGTATTCCGTGTTGCCTTCAAACCCACCGCTACCATCATGACTGAGCAGGAGACTGTTGGCCTTGATGGAGAGGATACGATTTTAAAAGGTCGAGGACGACACGACCCCTGCGTTTTGCCAAGGGCGGTTCCGATTGTGGAGGCCATGACTGCACTTGTTTTGTGTGATCATGCGATGCGTCAGCGTGCTCAATGTGGAGGTAGCTAGTAATTTCGACAAAGCCCGATGAATGCTCTATTTCCCATTCTGCTAGCCATTCTGCTGACGATTGTTTTCTTTCTGTCAGCCATGCGGCGTGGTGTGGTCGGGCTGTTATCCAGTGGCATCGCGGCACTTTTGTCGATGGTCGTCTTTTTCGGGCTGTTTCAGCTGATCCCTTTTCTCGCGTACCAGGTCGGAGAAATCGATTTGTCCTGGAAGATTTCTTTCGGGGTGGCGTTGGTTACTGCGTTGTTTTCCTATTTGATCACCAGGCTGATCGCCGGAGCAATCGTGAAATGGTTGCTGAATCCAGACAGTCCGTTGCATGGGTTTTCGGACGGGTTGGGAGGCGGAATTATTTCTCTATTCCCGAGTATGGTATTTGCCCTGTTTTTGTTTGTAAGCGTTCGCGTGACCGGAACGACGCAGGAGTTGCAGTACATCGCCAGTGCAGCGGCAGTCAGCAATAACGAGTTTGTGGAAGAGGCTCCGGGATGGCCTCGATCGGCGGGCTGGCGCAACTTGCTGGAAAAAATTCCCGGTTTTGCTCCCATCTACGATCTGATTGAGCCGTTTTCGAATCGGAGAAACCGCAATCTGGCTGCCATTACCCTTTTTAAACAATCGGAAACCCTTTCGCAAATAGCTGGTAATGATCCCGTCGCCGGACCAATTTTGCGAAGTGCCTCTTTTGAGGAATTGGCCGGCAGCGCATCGATTCAAAAAGCTCTGGATGAAAAGAGTTTTCTGGGTCTGGTTCTGTCTCCCAAACTGCAGAGGCTTGCTAAGAAAGGGCCTTCGGGATTGACGGATCTCGATCTTCAGGGGATTACAGAAAAAGGCTTAGAGATACTCTCTGAGAAAGGGCCGCGCCCAACGGAAACTATCACAACTCAATAATGGCAAAAGACGACTACATCGCATGCATCGGTCTTGAGGTACATGTCCAGCTGAAGACAAACAGCAAAATGTTCTGTGGATGCGCTGTGCAATTTGGCGAACCGCCCAATACGCTGACCTGTCCGACTTGTCTGGGGTTGCCCGGAGCATTGCCGGTTTTGAATAAGGGGGCTATTGAGCGAACGATTTTGGCAGGGCAGTTACTTGGCTGTGAAACACCACCAGTGGTGAAGTGGGATCGGAAGAATTATTTCTATCCAGACATGCCGAAGAACTATCAGATCTCACAATTTGATCTGCCGCTCTGTATTGGAGGTGGAGTTCCGTTGTATGATTTGGCTTACCCCAAAGATGCGCAAAACGAGATCGAAAACCCCGGTAAATCGGTCGAGCTGACGCGGATTCATTTGGAGGAAGACGTTGCCAAGTCGACTCACCATTCCGGCGGCTACACTACGATTGATTTCAACCGCGCAGGAACGCCGCTGATGGAGATCGTTTCCGAGCCGGATATTGATTCTCCCGAGGAAGCGGCGGCTTATCTGAATTCCCTGCGTCAGATTCTCGTATACTCGGGCGTTTCTGACGCGGATATGGAGAAAGGTCAGATGCGCTGTGATGTGAATATCTCTGTCCGGCCGAAAACTCAGGAAGAGTTGGGGACCAAAATCGAGCTGAAGAATTTGAACTCAGTTTCCGCGGTGCGTCGCTCAATTCACTACGAGATTGACCGGCAGATCGGTGAGCTCGATGCGGGCAACACAATTACTCAAGCGACATGGAGATGGAATGACGATATCGGCCAGACCGAGATTATGCGTACGAAGGAAGATGCGCACGATTACCGATATTTTCCGGATCCCGATTTGCTCCCGGTTCAAACTGGTGAGCTGCTCGCTGCGGTGCAGCAGGATCTACCGGAATTGCCGCACGAGAAAACAGCGCGCTTTGAAAAGGAATATCAGGTGACTCACTACGATGCATCGGTGTTGGCTTCGGATAAGTCTCTTGCCGACTTCTATGAAAAGGCAGCGAGTGGCAATAAGTCACCCAAGAAAGTGGCCAACTGGGTGATCAATAATTTCCTTGGGGAGCTGAAAGAGCAGGAATTGGAACTTTCCGAATGTGGGTTGGCTCCGGAAAAAATCGGAGCGCTGGTTAACTTGATTGAAGCGGGAACGATTTCCAACAATCAGGCAAAGGAAGTATTTTCGGAGTTATTTGCGAACCCGGAAGGTGATCCGGCGGCGATTGCCAAGGAAAAGGGATTTGAGCCTGCTGATTCCAGTGAGGTCGAAGGCTTTATCGATCAGGCGATTGCTGACAATCCCGGACCAGCTGGTGAGGTCACTGAAGGAAATGACAAAGCTGCCAACTTTCTCACAGGTCAGGTGATGAAGCTGTCACGCGGCAAAGCGAATCCGAAGCAGGTGACGGAATTGATCCTGCAGAAGCTGCGCGGGTGAAACGGCTACTCTGATCGAGTTCTCTGAAACGGCACGGAGTGAACAATTGCTTTCACCACTTCGTGGAACCTCGCATCTTTCTCCAGAGCTTTGCTTGAGATTTCATTGATCGCAGGCTGGTCGTAGTATTCGAGGCCTCTGCCCAGTGCGTAGGTTAGCATTTTCTCCGAGAAACACCGGATGAACGAATCGGACTTTTCCTGAGCCAGAATTGTTCGGAGTTCTGCTGCTCCGGAAAACTCCTCGCCGGTATACAACGTTCCAGAAGCATCAATCGACTGGCCGTTTTCCTTTTCCCGCCAACGGCCAATCGCATCATAGTTTTCCATACCAAAACCAATCGGGTCCATGCGGGAGTGACAGCTGGAACAAATCGCTTTCTCCCGGTGAACCTCCAGCTGGGCGCGCAGAGTTTTTGGAGCCTTTCCGGATTTCTTTGCCTCATCGAGGTCGGGGATTTCCAAATCTTCCGGAGGGTGCGGTGGTGGAGTTCCCAACAGGTTCTCCAACACATAGTTTCCCCGGTTCACTGCGGAAGTTCGAGTCGGGTTCGACGTTATGGTGAGGATGCTGCCATGGGTCAATAGACCGCCTCTCGTTTTCCGTTGTTCGGGGGTGAACATGACCCGCTGAAACTCGTTACCGGAAATCTCATTGGTTCCGTAGTGCCGGGCGAGTCGACTATTGAGAAAGCTGTAGTCTGCATCGAGAAAATCGAGAACAGGTCGATTCTCGCGCATGATGAATTCAAAAAACAGTTCGGTCTCCATTCGAAGATCTTCACGCAAGTCATCGTTCCACGATTTGAACTGACCGGGATTGGGGGTTGCGAGTTGTAGGTTTCGAAGTTGTAACCACTGGCCGGCAAAATTTCGCGTCAGTGCTTTGGCTTTGGGATCGCCAAGCATCCGGCTCACCTGCTGATCCAGTTGGGCCCGCAAGTTTCCGGATTTTGCGAGGTCGAGTAACTCTTGATCCGGCATACTACTCCAGAGAAAATAAGACAACCGGGAAGCGAGCGAAAACTCATCAATCGGAACCGAACCCTTTTTTGCACCGGAGTCGGCAACTCTTTCACCGCGGAATAGAAACCGTGGCGAAATCAAAATGCCCTGCAGCGCTATCTTGATTCCTTCATCAAAACTTCCACCGGCATTCCTTTCCCTCTCATAGAATTCCATCAGGCGCTGAACCGAATTCTCTGCCTCACTGTCATGAGGACGCCGCCAGGCGAGGGCGGCAAAACGACTGATGATTTGGGCTGCTCGCTCGGACTCGTCTGTGGTGCCTTCATCTGCTAAAGCGAGAATTCGCTGATGAGCAGGGCCGGGTTTTGGTAGCTCCTGAACAAGCGGGCCGGTCACTTCGATTCCGGACAGATACAGGTTTCGATCCCGTTGATTCCGGTCCTTAGCCTTCGGATCATACAGATCGTTAATAAACGAAACATCGATCCAGCGCTGTTGGTCTTTCCTGAGCCGGACGGGAAATTCAAATTCTTTGGTGTTGGCTGAATCAACACGGACGTCTTTGCTTGGTCCATTTTCGACCGACACTCTCATGATGGGCCATTCATTCTTCGCGCGCGATCCCCTGGCTCGAACTTTCAACAGATATTCGCCGTCGCCTTTTGGCTGAAACTGAACCCCCAAAGTGCCATTGCTGGCCATAGTGCCACCCGGGTCCGGACCGCCTTTTCGCTTCACAAAAGAACCGGGATTCACGATGGTCCGCTTGGGTTTCGGTGGAGCGGTGACCATGACCTGATCAAGTATGTCCGTTGTCGCAGCAAAATACTTTTCCAGCAGGGCAGGGGAAAGCGTCAGCACTTCGCCAATGTTGTCGAATCCATATCCGGTATCGTCTTCCGGAAATGCAGCAGCCGGTTGGAGGTCAGCACCAAACAGGTCACGAATGGTCCGGTTGTATTCGTCCCGATTGAGTCGGCTGACTACTGGGCGTCCCGGATCGGGGTTCTGGTAATCGATCTGAAAAACTTTGTCTTCGATCCAGGTCATTACTCTGGCCTTGTCCTCGTCACCCGGCTTAGGTTTGTCGGATGGAGGCATCAAGGAGGAATTCAGGTTTACGTAAATGCCCTCCCAAAAGTCGATATCAGCCACTAAGGCTTCGTGAGATTCAAACGCATCGAAGTCGATTTCGCCTTCGTCCATTCCATCTGCATGGCAGTCGAAGCAGTATTCGGCGAGGATCGGTTCCACCTCGGTATTGAAGGCGACAGAAGCGCGTTTCTCCTGGCAGGAAGAAAAGAACAAGGGAAACAATATGGCCCCTGCGAGTTGCAGATTTTTTCTCACAGATCGAAGCAACCGTAGTTTTGCAGAAAATCTACCCACGTCTTCGCTCTAACAATACCATCATCAAGGTGGCCATCGTCAGACGTAGCTCTTCCTGCTCGTCGATATCTGAAATCTCTTGAATCTCGAATTTACCTTCCCAGAAAGCAGGGACCTTCCGGATTTTCACGACGACATCATCGGTGCCTGTGCGCGAGATATGGTAGGTCGGGTTTAACATGTATCCCGTGAGAGCTCCAACGATCGGAACTTCACCGAGAATCGAGTCCACCACCTTCACCCAGGGGTTTGCCTCACGGATGGTAAATAGTGGATTCTCACTCTCATCGGTAACTTCGTAATGAGATTTCCACAGGGAACGCATTCCGAGCCGTTTGATCGAGCCAAAAATGTTGTCATTCGCATCGCGAAACCAATACCTCGCAGAGAAGTCGATAATTCGGTCAGCTTTGATCTTCGCGATTCGCTGAGACTTGCTCTTGTCGGTGAACACTTCTACCGACTCCTTGAGCTTGAGAATCTTTTGCCGCACATAGCAGACCGAGTTCCCGTTTCTATCAGTCACCTGGATTTGAGGCGCCAACGCTACAATTTTGAAGGACAGATTAAGCGGAAATTCCATAGCCTAAGAGAGCACCGGCAAGTCAGCTCTGCCAACCAATTCTACAAATCATAAATTTTCCTAGATATTTAATAAAAATTAAGTAATATGCGTTAGCGAGGAAGTGCTTTTATTAAAATTTCCATGAGCTTACGCCGATATTTTTCTCTCCTGGTCGTTGTTTTTGTAGGAGTCTACACAGTTACCCGGATCTGGAATTCCGATACACACCGTTCGTCTGTAACGTTGCGGGAGGCTTTGGTCGATTCCCGACAGTTTGCCGGAAAAGCAGAAAATCCATCGGTAGCCGAAAAGCTTCAGGCGAAAAAGTTTGCGGTTGTGGCGGCAGAGAAGCTGGCGGATCAGGCAAATATTCAGGGTGCTGATCCAGACTGGTTTTTTCTCGTAAGAGAGCTGCGCCAGATTAGTGCTGGTCGATTTTGGACCCAACCCTGGGAGGAAGTGGCTCAGAATCAGACCGATCCGCTGCCATCCATGTTGGAATTTCAGAATCTCCTGGCAGAAAAAGGAATTAAACTGGTCGTGCTTCCCGTGCCGGGAAAAGCGGTCATTTACCCGGAGAAGTTAGATCCGTCATTCGCCGCTGGCGATGCGCCCAGCCTTTCGCCACTGATGGCAAAGTTTCGGGACGCCGGGCTCAATGTGATAGACTTGGAGGAGATGTTAATAAAACGCCGTGAAGCAGTGCCCGGCGATAAGCTGTTCTGTGCCCAGGATGCGCATTTCTCCCCTCTGGCATGTGAACTCATCGCAGATTATTTGTATGAGAATTTCACGGGATGGCCTGAGTCGAAGGGGGAAAGCGAGCTGCACCGGTCTCCAGCGGAAACGATTTCCATCGTGGGAGACCAGGTGGTTGGAACTGACTGGGAAAGCGGAGTCGAGCCCGAGACATTAAGTGTTCGCTACGCAGGGCGAAAGGCGGCCGGGAAAATTCATCCAGTTCAGCCCGACTCAGAAAGTCCGATATTGCTGTTGGGAGACAGTCATACACTGGTTTTTCAGGAAGGCGAAATGGCAGGGATGCATTGCCGGGGAGCCGGATTGTTTGATCACCTTTCAGCGAATTTCGGTTTTCCCATCGACCTGGTTGGCGTGCGAGGTTCCGGTTTGGTGCAGGCTCGCAAATCGCTCTACTACCATGCGTCCAGCCAACCTGACTATTGGAAAAATAAGAAGGTCGTGATATGGGTTTTTAGTAGCAGGGAATTTACCCAGTCAACAGACCGGATCATTTCCATCCCAATTGAAAAGAAGTAAGCTAATTTTTTCCTCCTAAACTGAAATCATGACTGAATTTATCGCCACATCCGAAGGTAAGTTGATCAACATCACTTCTGTTGCCTACATCACCACCCGTCGTCATCCGCAGAGCCAGATGTCGGCCGGCAACAAAGGGGCCCGGGTTTCCTATCGTGCAGCCGGTGTGCCTACCCATCAGTTGATCATTGGCTTTTCCGCTGCTGGCACGGATTCCAATGGAATGCGTCCGCTTTCCATGATGCTGGAAGGTGACGAAGCAGTCGATTTTCTCAACCAGCTCGGCAAGCTTGGGCTGGAAATAGCGAAGTTGCTGGAAAAAGTAACACCGCCCGCTGCCGAAGAAGAGAAGAAGTCTTAG
>JAHDCN010000010.1:0-7404 GCA_020629815.1 Verrucomicrobiota bacterium | reverse complement strand
GAAGTTGCTGGAAAAAGTAACACCGCCCGCTGCCGAAGAAGAGAAGAAGTCTTAGACCATTTCGCCTGGTCTTAGGGCTTTCCAAACTTTTCTCAGGCAATCAACTGGTGTCGCACCTCTCCGTGCACATCGGTTAAACGGAAGTCCCTGCCGGCGTAACGGTAGGTCAAAAGCTCGTGGTCGAATCCGAGTAGATGCAAAATCGTTGCATGGAGATCGTGCACATGCATTCGATCCTCCTCGGCCCGGAATCCAAATTCGTCTGTCGTACCATGAGTGATGCCACCCTTCACGCCGCCTCCAGCCATCCACATGGTGAAGCCATGGTGATTGTGATCCCGCCCCAGCGCAGTGTTGGGTGAATTGGCTCCAGGTGTCGGGAGTTCGACAGTCGGTGTTCGACCGAACTCGCCGCCCCAAACCACGAGAGTATCTTCGAGTAGCCCGCGCATTTTTAAATCTTTGAGCAATGCTCCTATCGGCTGGTCGGCCTCCTGGGCGAGCTTGCCGTGGTTCTTTTCGATCTGCTCATGGCTGTCCCAGGGTTGCCCGGCGCCGTGCCAAACTTGCACGAAGCGGACGCCTCTTTCTACCAGCCGACGGGCGATCAGCATTTGCCGGCCGTGCAGTGTCTTGCCGTAAAGCTCTTGAACTGATTCGGGTTCACGTTCCACATCAAAGGCATCGCTGGCCTCGATCTGCATTCGATAGGCCAGCTCGAGTGAGTGAATCCGCGCCTCTACTCCGGGGTCGTTGTCATCGACATCCATGCGATTCATTTGCTGAATCAAATCAAGCTGTTGCCGCTGCAGGTTCCGCGTCATTTTTGGATTCCGCAGGTCTGGTATCAACTTGCGAACCTCGCTGTTTTTGGTGTCGATGTGCGTTCCCTGGTAGGCACCGGGAAGAAATGCGGAGCGCCAGTTTTGAGTTTCCACGATTGGCACCCCGCCGGGGCAGAGCGCGACGAATCCGGGGAGATTCTCATTTTCGGTGCCTAAACCGTAGGTGACCCAACTGCCCATGCTTGGGCGAACCAGACTGACGCGTTCCGCACCAGTGTTCATCAACATCAGCGACGGCTCGTGATTCGGCACATTCGCATGCATCGAATTGATCACGCACAAGTCGTCGGCCATTTCCGCCACCTTGGGAAACAAATCACTGATCCACAGTCCGGATTGGCCATGCTGTTGAAATGCAAACGGGCTCTGCATCGCCGTGCCGGTCTTCCGCTCGGTCTTAAGATGCTCTCCAGGCAAATTCTTCCCGTGCCATTTCTCTAAAGCAGGCTTGTAGTCGAAAGAATCTACCTGGGATGGGCCGCCGTTGGCGAAAATATGAATGACCCGTTTTGCCTTTGCTCCGAAGTGGGTTTTTCCGGGCGAAAGTGGGTTCAGCTGTCGCCGCTCGCCCGCCTGCATGATTTCGGAAAGAAACGGGCTCAGACCGAGTGAGCCCATTCCCATTCCGCAGCGGTTGAGAAAATCACGTCGATTCATCGGAGTCATCAGTCGATAAAAAGAAAGCGGTTAGAATTCAGCAGTGCTTGCGCATACGCCTGCCACGAGTCCATCAGGTCAGCGGGACCGGAAAAGTCTTCCCGGAAGCTCCATTGCTCACCGGGCTTATCCAGCCGGGCAATCAGCGGAGCCCAATTCGCAGAATCGAAAGCCGTGTTGTTTTTCGGTTCGAGAACAAAATGAACCAGCTCATTCTTTTTCACTACGAGGGAATCGACACCACAGGAAATAGAACGACTCTTTTCGGTAAGGTCGAACTCGCCGACAATGCCGCCCGCTTCCGAGTGAATTTTCGCCCGCAATCCGTTGCCTTTGCCGACTGCATCCCTCCGCAACATCCCGGAAATGCGAATCGTCATATCCGTCGGTGCCTGCCATTGGTAAATGACGCTTTCCTTGTCGGTGTTGCCCGGGTGGGTATTTCCGCTAGCCTCGGCGCGGAGGTAGCTTCGGGGATCGTCTTTCAGGGGATACTCTGCAGAAATTTGCCAACGATCTTTCTCCCAGTGTGGAAATGCGGTGAACGATACAGCGCCTCCTTCACTGATGTTTCCGTAGCCGTAGCTCCACTCCGAATTAGTCTGGCGTTTGCCGTCGCGATTCCATTCGGAGTGATAGCTGCTCAGAAATGATTCCGCTAACTGACGATCCTCATCACTCGGCGGGCGGGCAAATACAGCTCGATGCAGGGAAGCGATTCGATCTTCGTTCACGGCAGTATTTACGGCCAGATATTGAGCCCGCTTGCGTGAGAATTCGCTGTTCAATGTGAACAGAGCCTGCATCGGAATCGTAGTATCCGGTCGTTTGCCTGTTGTCTCCTGAGGGTTGGAGAAATCGAAGGTTCGAAACACGGGATTCAGATTCTGCCGATCAATAAACCCATACACAGACCGGCGAAGGGAATAGGGAGCTTCGAGAATTTTCTCGGTTCTTCCGTAGAGTTTGCGGTCCAGTTCGCCGGTAACCGCCAGCATCCCATCCCGCAGCTGCTCGAGATCGAGACGCTTGCGCGGAAATTTCCACAACAAACGGTTTTCCGGGTCGATTGGAAGAAAACCGTCGCCAGAAGGATTGGCAGCCTGCTGGGCCCAGGTCTCGGATTGCAGAATCAGACGATGCAGCTTTTTCACTGACCAGCCATTTTCTACAAACCAATCTGCCAGGTATTCTAACAACTCCGGATGATCCGGTTTCTCGCCCTGCGTTCCGAAATCGCTAACCGTGCGCACAATGCCTTCGCCAAAGTGCCACATCCAGATTCGGTTCACGATCACCCTCGCTGTGAGAGGATTGTCGGCACTGGCGATCGCCTTGGCCATTTCCAATCGACCGCTACCTGATTCGAAAGGAACCGGAGTCTTTCCGGGAAGCGCTGCCTGCAAAAACTGACTGGGTGCGACTTCTCCGCGTCGCGCCGGGTTGCCGCGAATGTAAACATGCTGAGGGCGTGCTTTGGGCAGATCTTTGACGATCAGGGCACGGTCACCCTCCATGCCCTGGTCGGCGACAAACTTGTCCACCGCGGTGCGCAGCGAGCGAATCTTGCCGCGGAAATTGCGTTCCACTTCTTTCACCAGCTCCGGTCGCTTTTTCGCCAGCTCAGGTTTCTGCTTCGCCATTTCGGTAACCTTCGAATTGATGAAATCGGTTACTTTCTTCTCAAGCTCACCCTTTTTCTTACGATATTCCTCCAGCTTCGGACCGGGCTCCGGATCGCGAATCAGGGGTTCCGCTTTCTGCATGGAGTTGGCGAAAACTCCGTAGATTCCGTAGTATTCCTTGGTCGAAACCGGATCAAATTTGTGATCGTGACAACGGGCGCAGCTCACGGTTAATCCCATCATGCCGCGAAACGTGGTATCCAATCGGTCGTCGATCACCAGTTCGGTTTTGCCATTCTTGCTGAGGGAAATGAATCCCATAGCAGCGAGATGATGTTTGTCTGGACTGTCACCTTTCACCAATTGTTCCGCTGCGAGCTGATACAAAAGAAACTGGTCGAATGGTATATCATCCTGAAACGCCCGAATCAACCAATCCCGATAGGTGTAGCTGTAAACGAATCGACGATCACGACCACCGGCCTCGTAACCCTTGGTGTCCGAGTAGCGAGCGACGTCCATCCAATGGCGTGCCCATCGTTCTCCATAGTGTGGCGATTTCAGCAGGCGATCTATGGCGGCGAGAAGAGCCTCCTGATCTGATGCGTCATCTTCTTGAAATGCCTTCATCTCTTTCCACGAAGGTGGCAGGCCCGTCAGGTCCAGTGTCAGGCGACGCAGCAAGGTGTAGCGGTCGGCACGAGGTGCTCGCTTTACTCCCGCCGCGGATTGCCGTTTCTCTACAAAGTAGTCGATCGCATTACCGGTAAATTCTTCGGGAAGGGAAGGGGGATTCACGGGCTGAAAGGACCAATGTTGAAACGGATCGTCGGGCTTCTCTGTCAGTTGCTCCTCAGGCCACGGAAGCCCCATTTTGATCCAAGCCTCAATGTCTGCAGCCTGATCTTCCGCAATGGGCTCGGAATCTTCCGGCATGCGGGGTGCATCGTGTTTCCCTGTATGGCGTATCGCATGAAGAATGATACTTTCCGCCGGCTCCTGTTCATTGATCACTTTGCGGTAATCGCTGCCTCGCAACCAACCCTGACGATGATTCAACTCCAGCCCAACCCGGGCCTTTGTTCCCGTGTGGCAGTCGAGGCAATTCTCGACCAGGACTGGACGCACTTTTGATTCGAAAAACTCAATTTGTTCCGGTGAGAATTCCGAAGCAAAAACCAAACAGCCTCCCTGCCACAGAGCTACCCATCCAACAAGTAATTTGCTGAGTGCGCTCTGGAGGTAACTGCTTGTCTGAGATTTTTGGCACATCAATAAATCCGACCAGTTAACAGTCGAGCAGGCCAGCAGAGGGTCAACCGGCAGAATGTGCGCAAAGAAGGCGGCAGGGTCTGCATCCGATTGATTTGATTTCCGCTTGTTTCGGGCTTCGAAATAGCCGATCCTGATTTCATGAAGACGCACCCCCTTCTCCTTTTCCTTTCGCTCTTCACGCTGATAGGCATTGCTGTGCCCGCCTTTTCGCAAACGACGAAGAAAGAAATCGATGTTGCCTTTGCGCCGATGGATTCCATTCGGCCCGTGCTGGAGCAGTCCCTTTCTCCGACTGGGAAATTTGTCATGCTTCCGTCGAAAGGCAGCGTGATGGTAATCGATACCCCGGCCGGGATCCAAAACGCAGAAATTGCCCTGGCCTCGGCGGCACTGCCGGTTCCGAATGTCGCTCTGAGTGTTGGGATGCAACCTGGTTTACCGCCCAAGCGGACCCAAATTCAAATTGGCCGCGAAGTGATGTTTCCGGTGGAATACGAAGCGCCTCAGATCATTACCAATTTCCAGGGACCGGGAGGCCCTTTTGCAGTGGTGCCCGCCACGCCCACGAAGTTCGTGAAGCGAAATATTGGTTACACCAGCGATACCACGACCACGGTAAATCCGGATGGTTCGATCACCATGGATATCAATAGTGAGCACACCGAGTTTGAGGGCTTCATCAATTATGGATCCGCGATTTTGCCTGCTGGTGGACTGGGCAATATTCCGATCTCCGATCAGGCGACCAATCCAGCTTTTTTCAATCCGTTTTTGAATAGTGGCGATATCAAAATGCCGATCATTTCAACAACCCGGATTCAAACCTCGATCATTATTCGCCCACGTGTTCTCAAGGGGGTCGTTAGTGTGGACATGATGCCACAGCTGCGAGTCGAATCGACAGAGCCGGACGCCGATGATCTGGTGGTCAATCTGAAACAGTATCAGACCACTCTTGATGTGAAGAACAATGCGGTTGGTCGAATTCGCGGTTTCACCAATGCCAGCGACGAGTTCAATAAAGAGTTTCTCGAAGTCGAAAAGCAAAAGCGAGGCAAGGGTGAAGTCGGAATTATTGTGAAGGCCAAGATCCAGCCCGCCAGTGCCAATACCGAGGTAAAAGAGACGAAGGAGTCTGCGCAGTAGGCAGTCGTCAATTCTTCGCAATTACCACCTCATGCGCTTCCCAGGGCTCGGGCCATTCCCAGCGTTCGAATTGCCGCGTCAAAACCTTTGCAGGAATGGAATGGGTGCGCTTCCGGTTTCGCTTTGCGGCCACTGTTTCGGTAACCGGCAAAACAATAATCCGGGTGTAGGCGTGATAGTTCCGTGCCAAATCGACAACCATTGATCTGCCATCGACACGTAGGTTGGTCGCGTCCCAGATGATATCCTGTTTTTTCCGAAGCGCCTCGCGCAATCGCTCCTTGGCCAGTTGAATCACTTGCCCGTTCTTCGACTGGTCACTTCGCTTGCCGGAAAGTTCGCGCCGGATTTCGTCGAGCGAAACACAGGCAGCGCCCGCAGCATTTTCCCGAATCCAGGAGGATTTCCCGGCTCCGGATGGCCCACACATTACGGTCACCGTTCCGTAGTCGCGCCGATAGCTATAGGTCCGCTGCAGCGCTTCCTCAGGGGATCGGATTTTGCCGTTTTCAAAATCAAGAATGGCTTCTCCGAGGGCAAAGCGATACGCCTGATCATCATCGCCAATTTCCGAGCGCAGGCGCTGCTCCCAATCGGCATAAAGATTCTGAGCCCAGGTTCCTGAGTGCTTGGCTCCGTCCCGAAATAAATCGACCAGCGCCAGTTTGTCTTCCTTGTCCTGACAGGAGCGCCCGCGAATGTCGGCTTGCTCAATGGCATGCAAAAGCACTGCCTCAACCGCACGGGCACAACGGGCAAACCGGGGAGCTCGGGCGTTGCGTGAAATTAACTTCAACGGATCATGATGGTGGCCAACTAATCCGAGGACCTGATGGAACACCTCCGGAGCAAAGTCCATCCCGGCCAGGGCCGGCGCAATGTGATTTCTCCCGGTTCCCGCGTGACGCGGAGAGGTAATTCTGATGCGTCCGTCACGCTCTTCTTCACGGGTGGTGAACACTTTTCCGACATCATGCAAGGCAGCGCCCAGCAACAGCGCCTCGCTCTGCCGGGGAGAGAGTTCTCCCTGCTTCACAATTTCCTGCGCTTCACGAATCACCCACTCGGTGTGAATCCGCACATTGCCTTCGGCATGCCATTCGGCATCCTGAGGCGTGTCTGCCAGTCGGTCGATAACAGGGAAAACGGATGCAAGCTCATCGAGGAGGTCAGAGGCCTCGAAATCGTGGTTTCCGGATTGAATCTGTTCGATTGTCGTCATTCCTCCTCCTCTCCATTGGCCAGCCGATTGGGCACGACCTCGGCGTGCATCCAGTGCTGATCGGTCTGAACATGCCCGGATCTCACCCATTTGCCAAGGGACTGGGGAAACTCCTGATAGCTGAAAGAATCCGCCAGTCGCACGACGTAGCCTTCCTGAGTCAGTTCATCGATTTCCCAATCCCGGATCAAATTTTCGTCCCAATCTCCCCGATAGAGTTCCGGCACGACACATAGATCCAGGATCTCCGCCCACTCCAGAACATCGTCCCAGGCCAGCGAAACGTTGTCTTCGTTCCAAATTGAAAACAGCAGAAAGTAGCTCGGCAGTTCTTCGTAGTTCAGCGAATGCCGGGCATAGACATTCTCACCGCACAGCCGCCAGCCTTCCGGGATTTCGTTGCGGATCATTCCATGCAGCGCTTTGACCCAGTCGCGGGACACATGGTGCTGAGAATCCAGAGAGCGTGCGTGAATCCGGTCGCGGTACAGAGAAGTATTCTCCCCGTCCATTTTTTCAGTGACGACAACTTCGCGTCCTTCAAAATGGGAGGTGTCAACGAGGTAGGCATCGTCCTTGGTGCCACCCGGCGACCAGGGAAGATGCGGCGTCCTCGGATATTTCACAGGATCCG
>JAHDCN010000009.1 GCA_020629815.1 Verrucomicrobiota bacterium | reverse complement strand
TGCCCACAAAAAAGGCGCCACATAAACGTGACGCCTCTTTGAAATTCTATTTTGGAGATTCCGAATTACTCGGCCGCTTCCTCTTCAGCAGCGTCTCCGGATTCTTCCGGCTTCACCCGAATCGTCACTTCTGCAGGAACGTCCGGGTGAATCTTCACAGGAATGTCGTAGTTGCCCAAAGTCTTGATCGGCTTTTTCAGAACGATCTGCTTGGCGTCCAACTTCAGCCTACTTTTCTCACCGATCTCTTTCACAATATCAGCAGAAGTAATCGCACCGAAGGCTTTACCGCCCTCACCCATAGAGAGAAACAGGCTGATCCGGAGCTTCTTCAGGCGGTTTGCGGCATTTTCTGCTTCAGCAAGCTCTTCAGCTTCACGCTTAGCGCGGATTTCCTGAAGGTGCTCTAAATGACGCAGGTTGCCTTTGGTTGCTTCGAAAGCTTTCCCTTGAGGAAGCAGAAAATTACGGGCAAAGCCACGCTTTACTTTCACGACGTCGGCCTCGGCTCCGAGGTTTTCGATTTTCTCACGCAGGATTACTTCTGTAGTTGCCATGATCTGGACGGAAATTGGAATTGGAAAAAGAGCGGGACATGTAGGCTCGATTGGGGTGTTTGTCAAACAGGACCTGCGGGAAGTTTTACGGGGTTACGAATCCCGGAAATTTGCTTTACCCGGACAGCATTCTCGTCTCTTTTGCGACATGGCAGAAGTTCCATCCACTTTTCAACTGAAGCGTGGCCAGTCGGCCCCGGATTTTACCCTGCCAGATGGCAGTGGAACCGAGCATTCCCTGGCTGATCTGACCACAGGTAAACAAGCAACGGTGATTGCGTTTGTTTGCAATCACTGCCCTTTTGTCGTGCACCTGACCAAGGAGTTCGGGGAACTGGCATCGGATTTTTCCGCAAAAAACGTGCAAACTATCGCTATCAGCGCAAATGACGTGGCAAACTACCCTGCAGACTCTCCTGAAAAGATGGTCCAATTTGCCGAAGCCAGCGGCTGGAATTTCCCCTACCTCTACGACGAAAGTCAGGCAGTTGCCAAGAGCTATTCGGCAGCCTGCACCCCTGATTTTTACGTCTTTGATTCCGAATTGAAGCTAACCTATGCCGGGCAGTTTGATGATACCCGCCCGGGACGAGGCGGAACTATCGATGGAGCAGACTTGCGACGTGCTGTGGAGAGCACCCTGAGCGGGGAAATAGTCAGTGAGCCCTGGTATCCCAGCTCCGGATGTAATATTAAATGGAAATCGGGACAAGAGCCTGACTATTTTTAGTTCCACGGGTGGCGAGTAGGTAAAGGAAGAAAATGAATCCGACTTATTTTCTGGCCTGTTTTCTCGCCTATGTAGTCGGACTTATTGCTTTTGGATGCTGGGTCTCCCGCCGAAAGCAGGACGGTGAAGATTTTCTGCTTGGCGGCCGCTCGGTGCCTCTATTTCTAACCCTTGGCACGACTGTGGCCACGATGGTTGGCACCGGTTCCTCGATGGGTGCTGTCGGCAAGGCCTATACGAACGGCTGGATGGGAGGTTTGTTTTGCGTTGGTGGGGCCCTGGGAATTTTTCTTTTAGCAAAGCTTTTCGCTCCGGTTCGGCAGTATCAGTTCGTGTCTATTGCAGAGGAGATCGAGTCCTATGTTGGCGGCAGTAAACTGGTAAACCGAGTCATTGCCGTGTTTGCCTTCCTCACCTGTGTAGGTTGGCTGGGGGCTCATATTATGGGCGGAGCCGCCTATTTGTCCTATGTAACAGGAACTAGTCCCTATCTCGCAAAAACGATCGTCGCTTTGGGATTCGGGATATATGCCGTAATCGGTGGCTACCGGGCCGTGATCTGGACAGATACCATTCAGGCTGTGATCCTGTTTATCGGGTTCGCATTCACCACTGCTTTCGCTTTTCAAGCAACTGGTGGATGGCAAGGTTTGCAGGAGGTAAATCAGGCGATTCAGCAAGAGAAGGGCTCAAACCTCGCTCTACCATCCCTATCTCTCGTAGTTGGAATCGCAGTGGGTGTCCTGGGGACCCCTGCCTTTCGGCAGCGCATTTACTCCGGAAAATCAGTGAGAGACGTTCAACGGGCATTTTTCAGCTCCGGAGTCCTTTATCTGGGATTTGCCATTTGCCCCACCGTTATCGGAATTGCAGCGTTTCATGCGAATCCGGCACTCAATGACAGCGACCACGCCTTTCCGTGGATGGCTACAAGTGTCCTTCCGACTGCAATGGGAGCGCTAATTCTGCTTTCAGGCCTTTCCGCAACTATGTCGAGCGCCAGTTCCGATGCTATCGCAGGAGTGACTACAATTGTTCGCGATCTTTATCAGATGGTAACCGGAAAACTCCCCCATCCAGATAAGGTTGTTCTAATTTCCCGAACAGCACTGACCGCTACCTCACTGCTGGCGCTTTGCTTTGCTCTTTTTGCCGATACGATTATCAGCTTTATCACTTCGATGATTTCGCTTTTTATCGTGGGAACCGCAGTAGCAGGAGTTTTAGGTCGTATTTGGCCACGTTACAACGCAGCAGGCGCAATCGCTTCCATTACAGGAGCATTTCTCACATCAAGCGCATTTCTAATTCAAGCCAACATTCATTCCGACCAAAATTGGCTGAGCTTTTGGGGAAACCCGGTTCTCCCTTCTTTGTTTGTATCAATTGCTCTGGGAATTGTGGTTTCGCTTATCACCAGACCTGACCGAATGACTCAGCAAGAGGTGCTGGAACGTCTTTCCCGTGAAAGGAAAGAAATGGAATCTTAGCCATTTGTCTGCTCGATCTCAGGCAAAATTCCTGAGGGGAAATTGCCAGAATAATTAACTTTTGTTAAAATTTTAATTGTTTTGACTAATTTTTTGTCTATTTTGAAATTATGGACTCTATGGCTGACCAAGTTGACTCTTTGATCGAAAAGGCAAACAAGGAGCTGGATGCCCGGCGTAGGCAAAGTCATCACTATGTCCCCGGGCACGCGGATGAATTGATACTCTCATTGGTTCGTTTGGCTGATCTCAGAAGCTGCCAAGGCGATCTTTCACGAGCTGAAAGGCTTTACCGGGAAGCTGTCATGCATGCCAATGATTCGTCTACAACCCCGCTCACAATAAGAGTTCGTCTCAAAACACAACTGGGTGATATCGTGAAGAATCAGGGGCGCCTGGATGAGGCCCGGGAATTTTACTCTGAAGCTTTGAGATTGGCAGACTCCAGCAAGGTTAGCATGAACGAGGCAAGTAATGAGCTTGTCGAAAAACTCTCAGCACTTGAAAGCCCTAAGCTCACCTTTTGATAGCTCACAACAAAAAGGCCAAGTTCGGGCTAAACCGCTGGCGCTGCTGTATTTTAAATTTGTTATTATTTTTATAAATTTTATAGAATAGCAGTGAAGAAATGGTAACCTTCTTAATGACCACAGAATCGCGGGCCTGTTCCGAGCCATTGAGTGCTGAGGCATCACTCACGCAATCCGAGAACTCAGCACACCACAGCCCCGTAAAGACCGGGGCAGCTTCTCAGGATCTTTTTGGTGTTTTCGAAGAAGCCAAAGAGGAGATGGCCGCAGGGTTCTTTGCGAAAGCAGACGACCTCTTCGTGTATGCGGACCTCACTGCTGACTCTCAAGAGGCTTCTATTCCTCACACCGTCCAGATTACAATCAAATCTCAAAGAGCCCATCTGTTAGAGATTATGGGCCGAAACCTGGAGGCGATTCAATTGTATCGCCGGTGCACGGAACTGGCTGACCTTCACGGAGATCGCTTGAACCGTGCAAACGCGATCATCCACAATAATTTGGCTGCACTTTACAAGCAGGAAGGTTTCTTTGACTGTGCAGAATATCACTATAAAACGGCTCTGCTGCTCTTTGAGATGATCGACGGTGCCTTTAGCGATACTGCGGCCACCCTCTATCGGAACCTCGGGAATCTTTACCTTGAATTGCATCATCCACGGTGGGCAGTTCGCTTATTTAAGCGCGAACTGCGAATTCAGGAGAAGCTTCATCCTCAAGACGATTCAGCTCCTGAAGTGCAGCAGGCGCTCCTTCATCTTGGTGCAGCGCAGCTGGCTATGGGTGCGGCAGATGATTCTAGCGAAACCCTTCGCCGGGTCCCCCATGAGAAAGCAGGCAAGTTACGGGATTTGGTAGCTTAAAGAACCTACTTGGCCTCCCATTTCCGACATCTTTGATGGGTAAGGGAAGCACCACCTTTCAGCCAGAGATTTATTCTCGCTAGCATACGAAGAACTGTTATAGTTCGGTTTTGCTAAATTATGAGCGACTCTTCGCCGCTAACAAAGCCACTCAAACACGCTGAAGATTTAGACCTGGCCGACAAAGCCCTGGCCGGGGAAGATGAAGCCGTGTTGAAGTTTCAACAAGACTATCAGCCGATGCTGGAGCGTGTCCTAATGTCACGTGGAGTCGATAAGAGTGCTGCGGAGGATTTGGTCGCCGACATCATTGCAGAGTGTTTTGGAGCCGGCAAAAAGGGCCAGACACGTCCTCTCTTGGAAAAATTCGGCGGGCGATCCTCTTTATCTACTTGGTTGATTCGTATTACATGGAATCGATGGTTGGATTTGAAACGTCGGGACAAGTTCCGCGGAGAACTCCCCACCTACTCGGACGATGACGAACGCTCCGGCGATAGATTTGATCGAGTTGCTTCGGGTGACGTTCACGAAGAGGAGCAAATCCTCGATTCTGACCTTTCTGATTTGATGGGGCGCGCTATCAAGTCAGCATTCGACAGCCTGGCACCGGATACCTTGCTCATGCTCAAGTTGTCATTTTTGCACGGTATTAGCCAGTCAGTGCTGGCTGCAATGTGGCGCTGTGATCAGACAAGAGTAAGTCGCACCCTCTCTTCTGCCAGACAGGCGATCGCAGCTGAAACGATGCGCTTCATTCAAGCCGAAGATCCAGGACTCGAGCTGGAGTGGGAAGACTTCACCCGACTTTGTGCCACTGGCATCGAGTTTTGATCGAATCAATTTTTGATCATAAGGAAATCGGTTTGGAGTATTGAAACCTTCCTTCGATTACAGTATCCTCTGCCACCAATGATCAGGTCTGCTCTCCCAATTCTGCTTTGCCTGCTGGTCACCTTTAGCTGTGCCCTGCCATTTGCGGATCTCGTTGCTCAATCGGCGGCGAAGAAACGAGTCCTTTATTTGGGCGACTCGCAAAGCATTGGAGAATTCGGCAAAACATTCGACTCAGCACTGAGAAGCTCAAACCTTGAGGTCTATACCGTAGTAGCAGGCGGTACCAGCCCCTATTACTGGCTGAAGGCATTTCATTCGATCCCCTCCTCTATCGGCTACTGGGAAAAGTTTCCGGATGGCGAACGCCGCCTCGGATATATAAGAGCTGTTCCCAAGATTGAAAACCTAATGGAGCGCCACAAGCCTGATATCGTTGTCGTGCAGACCGGCATCAACCTCTACGCAACCCTCCGATCAAAGAGAAAGGAACAGGCGCAGAACTACAAGGAGGTAAAATCGCTCATCGACCAAATGTGCTTTGCCATTTCACAAAGCGGAGCCCAATCCTATTGGATCCTGCCGCCACACTCGCACGAAAGCAAATACCCTGCCGAACTGCAAAATGATCTGCGCGACATCATGCGCGAAGTGGTAACCCATTACAAAGGAACCGTTTTTGAAAGCCAGCAATTCACGAAATACATCGATCCGTATCCGGCAACTGACGGAATCCACTATGGACCCGATGAGTCACGAGCATGGGCTAGGCAGGTGGTCACCCACTTCAGCTCTTACATGAAAATGAAACCCGGCCAGGCTACACCGGTTCTTGCGAGAGCACTCCCTCTTCAGTCATCTGCCGCCGGCAACCGGGGTATGGAAGCGGGCAGAGTGATCGGTGACTCGGCCAAGCCCAGCACTAACGAACCCGTGACCCTCGTATTGAAACTGCTGCAAAAGTCTCAGGTTCAAAATGTGAATGAGGTAGAGTATTCCAACGCGCTTGGGCTTTTCGAATACGAAGTCGTCGACGACAAAAAGGGTAACTACCAGTTCGACCGGATCCGAGTGGCTCACGGGATTATGTTTCAGCGGAAGATGACCACTGCTGGACGCCGAAAAATTGGCGAGACTACTGAGATCACTTTAGTCCCTTTCGATACCTATCAGAATTTGAAGAAATGGAAGATGGTTGATGATCTTCGTCCCAACTTCAATCTCCCGATTTATACGCCCAAGCTCAACTAGGGATTCGAAACAGCTTGAAAACACAGTTTGAGTTCGAAGTGGGAGAAGCCGAGGCCAAGCTTCGACTGGATCAATTTCTCGTGAAAAAGGGAGTTCCCCTATCCCGCAGCAAAATCCAGACGTTTATCAAGGAGGGGCATTGCCTCATTGACGGAACCACAAACACCAAGCCTCGCTACTCACTTCGGCAAGGTGAGTCCGTCTGTTTTACTCAACCGGAAGAAGAGGTTTCCAGCCTACCTCAACCGGAGTCCATTCCCCTTTCGATCTTGTTTGAAGACTCCGATCTTATCGTGGTTGATAAGCCCTCAGGAATGGTTGTTCACCCAGGCTCGGGAAATGATTCCGGCACACTCGTCAACGCCCTCCTGCATCACTGTGAAGGCCAATTGAGCCAACTCGCAGATCCGGATAGACCCGGAATCGTCCACAGACTTGATAAGGATACATCCGGATGCATTGTCGCGGCAAAATCAGATCGGGCCTATCTATCACTGGTGGAACAATTCTCGACGCGAAGAACCAACAAATTTTACGTAGCAGTAGTAGCGGGAACGCCAACTGAGCAGTCAGGGATCATCAAAACCAACATCGGGCGACACCCGGTAAACCGGCAAAAGATGGCTAATGTCACCCCACCTGCAGGCAAAGAAGCCATCACTCGTTTCGAGGTTCTTAGGTCCGATCCGAAAGGCAACTGGAGCTGGGTGAAATGCAAGATCGAAACGGGACGAACCCATCAAATACGAGTGCATATGAAGGAATCCCTTCAGTGCCCAATTCTCGCTGACCCTATTTATGCAAATGTGAAGCGTCAGAAGCCTAAGCTACCGCGACTCATGCTTCATGCCCGCGAGCTACAGTTCAATCATCCTGATGACGATAGGCTCCTGAAATTTGAAGCAGCTATTCCGGAAGAGTTTGCGCCCTTTGCCCCGGAATAGTTTCGACGAGCCCGCCCGAACCGGATAACAGCCGCACCCCGGAAAATGGTCAATTCTGCTAGGTGAAACGAAGCTGCTAACTGGACTCCCTCAATTTTAGAGCACCCACTTTGCGCACTGAAACTAATTTAAAACAATAATAATAAATTATTTTAAATTTATTAAGCAATCTATCTATTTTGCTTAGAAAGCGAACAAGATTATGTGTTTCACCTTTAATTTTTTACCACAGTCCACTTCACCTCTGGGACTCTGGACATCAAGATCCTAGTGGCTACTCGTCAGCTATGCTGAAATTGCCTTAGTGTGGACACGTCCTACGTGTCTTGCGATCGCAGTAACCATTCTTGATCGGCCCCTAGCAGCGCTATAATCATTTATTTTGCCCTTCTGTTTTCACGGCGGCTCTCAAGATTCTCCAGGTTCTTACTCTTAGTTTGCGCAGAGCGAGAGTCAATATCTCTACGAAGTCATAAAAAAAGATTGGAGGGGCGGTGCGCCAGCGCAGGATACAATGCGGAGGCTACGCATCCCCGGCTGAGCGAGGAGCCAGGCTTCACGCTCGTGCTCAAACGCGAGGACCTGAACCACACCGGCTCGCACAAGATCAAACGTGCTCGGCATGGCCGAACTTTTCTCGGAAATGAACGCCGAAGCCTGTTACAACTCTTTAATCGTAGCCGCGCGCTGATCTTGAAGCTCCATATCAGCAGACTTCTGCCTGATGGTTTTTCTTACCGCCACTGCAAACAGCCAGGCTGAGCAGATACCGATAACAACAGCCATCGAAGTGAACAGGGAAGTTACGGTTCCTCCGTTGGAAAGCAGGAACATCGCTGTGCCTAACATCAGTAGCGCCTCCACGATAAGCACGATGCACACGAAATTGATCAGATCGAGGCCGACTGCGATCGTTTGATTTATGTGACGGGACATATGAACCGCGAAATAGGCACCGAACGCCAATAGGGCTTCGCGATTCATTTGAAAGGCCGGTCCTACCTCTTGATAAAATCGCTCGCCTACCCATAGAGTCAGAAGCCACGGGCCTAATACGACCATACAAGTCACACAAAATACGGCAAAGGCGAATATCCCCATTTGGCTCTTGCGCGTCGTCCGCTGAATCCACGACCAGTCGTTCCTGCCCTTCGCATCCATGACGGCAGGCCACAGAGGTCCTGTATACATGTAAGCGATACTATTAAGCCCAAAGTGAATCTGGATCATTACCTGATACACCCCTACTTCCGCTGGCCCGACAAATCGCCCGATCAGCAGCACCATCAGGTTGTATTCAACCAGAGCGCTCACCAAATAGGTGACAGAAAACCGGATTCCGTCTCCCAACAGCGGCTTCACCAGCTTTCGCTGGAAAAACTTTTTCGCCGGAAGTAGCCAGGGGCGCCTTTTGATAAGGACGATGAGGTTGACCAACTTAGCGAGTGCTATTGGCCCGTTCACGGCAATGAGGAGGAAGGCGATACTGGGAAAGAACCAGATTCCTGACGCCAGCGTAATGGCTGCCAAAACGCTCCCCATGGCTCCGGTCGAATTATTCACTCTCGTCTCCTGATACCCGTCGTGAGCCATTTCGGCAGTGGAGCACACTGATTGTATAAACAGAATGGCGAGAGCAATCCAGATCGCCGACTTCATCTCAGGCGCTACTGATGCGTATTCCTCTCCGAACAACGTAGTGATCGGAATGAAGGAGAACACCAACACAGCGGCTATTGCAGCGATCGTAGAAAGGGTGGCGGTAACAATAAAGGCCGTGGAAAAAACACTGATTTCCCTATCTCGATCTTCCTTCACGACCGCTCTGGAGATCATCCTGGCCAACGCAGGCCCCAATCCGATGTGCAGAGTATCGAACAACCACACTGCAATCGTCAGGGTGGTGTAGACCCCGAACATTTCCATGCCGAGCACTCGAGTGGCTATCGGAATCGATACTAACCGCAGTATCATCCCCCCACACTTCGAAACCGCAGCGGTTACTACCGCCAATTTCAGCGAGCGATTCCTGACTCTTTCCTCTGCAGAGTCGCTTTTCGTTGCGGAAGCCATTAATTATCGGGGAAAACGCATCGAGGTCCTGCAACGAAGCGCGTCGCAACGGTAAGTTGAGTATCCATAAAATCAATAATTTGATATTTTGACGTGCAGTGCCGGTAAAGCTTTCTACTCTTATGGATGCAACGCTTTGTTTTGATCTTAATTCTGGCCTTTTTGTCACCGACATCCGCCTTATTTGCCGGGAAGATTAAAAATGTTCTTTTCTTCGTCTCTGATGACCTGAAAGCATCTGTTCTTGGATGCTATGATGATCCCCGCTGCCATACGCCAAATATTGATAAATTGGCGGAGCAGGGAATGCTTTTCCGATCTGCTTACTGCCAGGGCACCGTTTGCGCCCCTTCCAGGAGGTCGTTCATGCGAAGTCGCTACCAGGACAAAGACTGTCTTACGATGGGCGAGCACTTCCGCAACAATGGGTTTTATACCGCCAGAGTTGGGAAAATCTTTCACATGCGGGTGCCCGGCGATATCATTGCAGGGACAGATGGCCAGGATGTTGAAGCTTGTTGGACCGAAAAGTTCAATGCGCCCGGCATGGAAGCTCATACCCCGGGAAACTACTCCTGCCTGAATCTAAACATTTTCACCACGTCGCTCAAGGATCGCCAATCGACCAAAATGCCACATCGCATGTTTGTCGCGGTGGACTACGAAGGCGACGGTTCAGATCAGCCTGACTACAAGGCTGCCAGTAAGACCATTGAACTCCTGCAAGAGCGCGCAAAAGACAGGCAAACTCCATTCTTCCTTGCTTGTGGGTTTGTCCGGCCGCACTACCCATCGGTTGCACCTGTCCAATATTTCCAGCGGTATCCTCACGAAGAAATGCCGCTTCCGGAGAATCCGGCGGGAGATTTGGACGATATGCCAAAACTCGCCAAAGGAGGCACTCGCTCAGACACAACAGGTATCGGCCAATGGCCGGAGAACCAGCAAAGAATGTGGTCTGCGTATTATGCGACTGTGGAGTTTATGGATGAACAGTTAGGCAGAGTGATGAATGAACTCGATCGCCTCGGTCTGCGCGAAAGCACAGCTGTGATCTTCACCAGCGACCACGGATACCATCTCGGAGAGCATACCTTTTGGCAAAAATCGAAGCTGCATGAGGAAGTTGTTAGAGTGCCGTTGCTGATGTCGATTCCCGGCTATTCACCGGGACAAACGGACTCCCTTTCTGAGTTGGTCGACATCTACCCCACCCTCACGGAACTTTTGGATATACCGACTCCCGAAGCAGTCCAGGGTGAAAGTTTGGTCCCGGTTTTACAGAATCCAAAAGCCCGCGTCAAAACCCACGCCCTTTCATTCGTAGGTGGAGGGGTTGGAATGAGAACTGCTTCACACGCATACATGCGTTACAAGGACGATACTGAGGAATTGTATGATATGAACACTGACCCCGGCCAGTTTACCAACCTTGCGGACAAAGCGACTTCCAAGCCTAAAATCGAGAGCCTTCGCAGCCAATTCGATCAGTTTGTGAAGCCACTTTTGCAGAAGAGATAGACCGAATTTAACGCAGCCGCGATTTTCCCAGCCCTTTTTGTTGGAGATTCGGGAAAAATCTGGTAACTACTGCCTGAAATTTTATCTGCATGGAACCCGTCTTGCTTCGGGTTTTGTTCGTAATATCAAACAAGCCATGGTTTCGCTCATTCAGCCTGTAATAAGCTTCTGGAATTCCTCGATCGGCAAGAAGATTCTGGTCGCGCTCTCCGGTGCATTTTTGGTTTTCTTCCTCATTGGGCATCTAGCCGGAAACCTGCTGGTTTTTACAGGCCGCGGAGCCCTGAATGACTACGCGCAATTTTTGCACGAAATGGGTCATGGCAAAGGCGTCTGGATTTTTAGAATCGGCCTTCTTGTCGCCTTGGTTTTGCACATCGCAGCTACTGTTGCCCTTACCCGCCAGAATCGCTCAGCCAAAGGATCACAATATGCTCACAATGCTACGATGCGCGCTTCCCGCAGTTCAAAGATCATGATTTGGAGCGGTTTGATTGTCCTGGCTTTCCTGGTGTTCCACATTTTCCATTTCACCATTCGAGTAAATCCAGAGTTAGCCGACATGGCGGACCCGGCACAGCCGGAACGCCATGATGTCTGGGGAATGGTGATCAAAGGATTCGAAAACCCTCTGGTTAGCCTTTTTTACATTGTCGCGCTAACGCTGCTTTGTTCCCACCTCAGCCACGGAATTGCATCAATGTTTCAAACACTGGGTTTGCGAACTGGTAAAACGAAGGATGCCTCCAAGATCATCGGTATTGCTCTCGCGGTCGCCCTCTGGCTTGGGTTCATTTCCATTCCGGTTGCTGTCATGACCGGACTATTGAAAGCCGATTCCTCCGGATATTCCGACACAAAAGCTTCTGTGATTGAGGCACAAATCGCCAAACAATAATTTTCACCTTCGAATCGTAATCATGTCTAATTCCCAATCCGCCGAGAATGGCACACTGGATTCGGCGATTCCTGCGGGTCCGCTTCCTGAAAAGTGGACCAAATTCAAAAGCAAAGCGCCACTGATCAATCCTGCAAACAAGCGGAAATATAAAGTGATCGTGGTGGGCTCCGGTTTGGCAGGAGGTTCCGCAGCCGCTACCCTTTCTGAGTTGGGCTATCAGGTGAAGTGTTTCTGCTATCAGGACAGTCCTCGGAGAGCTCACTCAATTGCTGCGCAAGGAGGAATTAACGCTGCTAAGAACTATCAAAACGATGGTGACTCGGTTTGGCGTCTGTTCTATGACACGATCAAAGGTGGCGACTTCCGCTCCCGCGAGGCAAACGTGCACAGACTCGCTGAAGTAAGCACGAATATTATCGACCAATGCGTGGCTCAGGGTGTCCCCTTCGCTCGCGAATATGGCGGCCTTCTCGATAACAGATCGTTCGGCGGTGCTCAGGTGAGCCGGACTTTTTATGCCCGGGGCCAAACAGGACAGCAGCTTTTGATCGGCTGCTACCAGGCGTTGGAAAAAGAGATCGCCAAAGGTGGTGTGGAAATGTTCACGCGTACCGAGATGCAGGATGTCGTTGTGGTCGATGGCCACGCCAAAGGGATTGTCGTTCGCGATTTGGTAACCGGTGAAATTTCCAGCCACGCCGCCGATTGTGTAATTCTGGCTACCGGTGGATACGGCAACGTTTTCTTCCTGTCTACCAATGCGATGGGCTGCAACGTAATGGCTGCCTTTCAGGCGACCAAGCGGGGTGCGTATTTCGCCAACCCCTGCTACACGCAGATTCACCCTACCTGCATCCCAGTTAGCGGTGACTACCAGAGTAAGCTGACACTGATGTCCGAATCGCTCCGTAACGATGGACGAATCTGGGTTCCCAAATCGAAAGAGGATGCAGCTGCGATTCGTGAAGGCAGGAAAACTGCTGCCGATGTAGCCGAGGACGATCGGGATTATTATCTGGAAAGAAAGTATCCTTCCTTCGGTAACCTGGCGCCGCGGGATATTGCATCACGTTCTGCAAAAGAGGCTTGTGATGATGGCCGCGGGGTTGCCAAAACCGGCCTGGGAGTATTCCTCGATTTCCGGGATGCGATTAACCGACTTGGCGAAGACACCATTCGGGCTCGCTATGGAAACCTTTTCCAAATGTATGAGAAGATCACCGGCGACGACCCTTACTCTGTGCCGATGAAAATTTACCCGGCGGTGCACTACACAATGGGTGGCCTGTGGGTAGACTACAATCTGATGTCCAACCTGAAGGGGCTGCACGTTCTTGGTGAAGCCAACTTCTCGGATCACGGTGCGAACCGCCTTGGAGCCAGTGCTCTCATGCAAGGCCTTGCCGACGGTTATTTCGTGATTCCGTCCACTCTTCCTGTTTACCTGGCCAAAGAAACGCCGGGTAAAGTAACTCAGGATTCACCTGAGTTTGCCGAGGCAGAGAAGGCCGTTAAAGATCGCATCGATAAATTGATGAGCGTGAAGGGAACCAAGAGTGTCGATTCCTTTCACCGGGAATTGGGACTCCTCGTTTGGGACAAATGTGGGATGTCGAGAACCAAAGAGGGCCTGGAAGAAGCCCTCAAACGAATTGACGAGATTCGCAAAGACTTCTGGGAAAACGTTCGAATCCCCGGATCCGCTGACGGAATCAATATGGAGCTGGAGAAAGCGGCCCGCGTTGCAGACTTCATCGACTTTGCTGAAGTCATGTGCTACGACGCTTTAGATCGCGAAGAGAGCTGTGGAGGCCATTTCCGTGAGGAATACCAGTTTACCGAAGCCGACGAAGAGGTGCAGTCCGGTTTCACCAATCCCGGCGAAGCCAAGCGGCGCGACCGGGAATACTGCTACGTCGCCGCCTGGGAAAACAACGGTCCCGGCGTCGCCCCTACCCTGCACAAGGAACATCTGGAATTTGAAAATGTGGAACTCGCCGTCCGCAGCTACAAGTAATTGCGTAACTCCTACAAAACCAAGTCTACCATGAATCTAACCTTAAAAGTCTGGAGGCAGGCCGGCCCGGAGTCAGAAGGCAGCATGCAAACAATCGAAGCGGAAGGAATTTCCGAAGATGCTTCGTTTCTGGAGATGCTCGACGTAGTGAACGAGCGAATCGTAGAAGAAGGTGGCGATCCGATTCACTTCGACCACGACTGCCGCGAGGGCATTTGTGGAGCTTGCTCTCTCACCATCAACGGTGTCCCACACAGCAAACAGCAGGGAATCACCACCTGCCAACTGCACATGCGAAAGTTTCGCGACGGAGATACGATCTGGATTGAACCTTTCCGGGCACGAGCTTTCCCAGTCATGAAGGACCTCATGGTGGACCGTAGCTCATTCGACAGAATCATTGCTGCGGGTGGTTATATCGATGTTCGCACTGGCTCTGCCGTTGATGCTAACTCAGTCCCAATCCCTAAGGAGGATGCTGATTCAGCATTCGATTCGGCCGCTTGTATTGGTTGTGGCGCCTGTGTTGCCGCTTGTAAAAATGCCAGCGCTATGTTGTTCGTAGGGGCGAAGGCCTCCCACTTGAACAAACTTCCTCAGGGGCAAGTTCAAAAAGACGAGCGGGTTCTCGGCATGGTTCGCCAAATGGACGCCGAAGGCTTCGGGAACTGCACCAATCAATATGAGTGCGAAGCCGTTTGCCCGAAAGAGATCAGTGCCGATGTGATCGGAAAGCTGAACCGGGACTACGTCGCGGCGACGGTGAAAGAAGCGGTAAAGTAGCCAATTGCTTTCCCAGCCAGCTTAGGCTTGTCGAGTGCACGATACTTCGCCGTGCATTCATTTTGTGTTTTTTTGAACGAAACGCAGGGAAAACCTACGAAAGGTGCATATTCTGTGACTGATTCGGTTTTAAAGGAATCTATTTAAGAATAACAAACCTTTCTCCCCGTGCCCTACAACGAAGAACACGACCCTTTTGCTGACGATGACTCCGATATGCCGGAGGAATCGCCGCTCTACTTTAGCGACAGCGAAGAACCAGAGTTTTTTGCCTCGATCATTGAGGAACAAAAGGAAAACTGGGATTTAATTAGCACTCCGAATATGACCTCCGAATCCGGTGAAGCCCTGAGCCAGGAAGAAAAGAATGCGGTAGGCGAACGTCTCAATAAGATCCCCTCTCTGAATCCCAGGGAAATTGAGAATAAACTTCTGGAACGCGGCTATCGAGGGCAGGACTACGCCAGACGCGCAGGGGCCGTCCTTGCGTATCGCCACATGCAAAGGCTGAGGCGGGAATTTGTCGATCAGGTATCACGGGATGAATTCCATTTGCGGGAAAACTATCTGTTTCTTGGTGCCACCGGGTCCGGAAAAACCTTTCTGACGGAGCTGCTGTTCCGGGACATCTTAGGTGTTCCTACCGTTGTCGCCGACGTCACCCGGTGTTCAGAAACCGGCTACATCGGCGATGATGTGTTGATGCTACTTTCGGAGCTCTACGAAGCTGCCGAACAAGACAGAGGCTGGGCCAGCTGCGGTATCGTCTGTCTGGATGAGTTCGACAAACTCGCGGCCAGCCGCTCCTCCGCGCGCTTTGCCGGAGAGGGAACGACAAAAGATGTGAGCGGATTCGGGGTGCAACGAAGCCTTCTCAATCTACTCTCAGGCCAGCACTCGCCGTTTCCGACCGACTTTGGATACAGCGGAATGGGACAACGTCTCATCCTTCCCCTTCGCAATGTGATGTTTATCGCCTGTGGGGCATTCAGTGGATTAAAAGAAACTGCGGAACTTTCCAAAGGGGCATCCCGGATTGGTTTCGATATGGACTATAGCGGTATCGAAAGCGACGATGCATTGATCGCCCGAATTGGCACCGAGCTGATGGAGAATACCAAAGCCTTTGCCAACTATGGAATCCTCCCTGAGCTTCTTGGCCGTTTTTCCCGGCTGGTTCCTTTTCAACCTCTTGAAGAAGATGTGCTCCGCCAGATTTTGGAAGACACACTACTCACTTCATACAGACGCGAGTTTGAAAGCGAAGGCGTCGAACTGAAAATTGACGACGACGTGATCGAACACGTCCTCGACGCTGCGGTGCGACGTGAAACCGGGGCGCGAGGACTCAGAGCTTCCCTGGTTCCTTATCTCGAAGAAGCGGCTTTTCAATCCTTCGGCGGTGGCGAGGGATCAAAGGTTCACCTTCGGATGAAAAAAGGACTGGTCGACGTTGACGTGCAACTGATGACCTAATCCTCGGAAACGGAGATTAAATCCCCACGTCGCGGGGCTTCTCCTTTTTGGCTTCTGCTTCCTTCTTAGCGGGAGCTTTTTTGCCTTCAGCCTTTTCAGTGCTGTGGGCATCTTTTTTACCATGTGCTTTGTCGCCATGGCTGCTGTCTTTCTTCTTTCCGTGGTCATCATGACCCTTGCCGTGATCATCTCCGTGATCCCCGCCATGGCCGTGCCCACCGTGAAGCACTTTCGTTTCTTCAATAGAATGGCGCTCGCAGCCAAAAGAAAACAGCGCAACTAAAGCCAAAACACCCGCAAAAAGATGACTTACCGATTTCATGGCAATCCTGTAGCCGCTTCGAATCGCTTTTGCAACCGGCAAGTTTCGTGCTCTGCGATTTCGACTGGTGCCGGTGTTTTTCCTCCGTAAACTCCAGCAAATGAATCGCCCGAATATTCTCTGGTATTGCACCGATCAGCAGCGCTTTGATACGATTGCTGCTCTGGGAAATCCTCACGTCTCCACACCTGTCATAGATTCGCTGGTCAAAGCCGGGGTGGCTTTTACTCACGCTTATTGCCAAAGTCCCATCTGCACGCCGAGCCGCGCCAGCGTGATGTCCGGGCAATACCCGTCGCGAGTCCACAATACCCGCAATGGCAATGATACCTACCCGGAGGAGCGCAGCCCTGTGATATCCAAGCTGATTGCAGATTCCGGCTACGACTGCGGGTTGATCGGAAAATTTCACCTGCAAAGCTCCGGAAAGCGAACAGAGCCCCGCCTGAAAGACGACGGGTTCCGTTATTGGAAATTTTCCCACGCTCCGCGCGACGACTGGCCCGAAGGTGAGCATGACTACGCAGACTGGGTTCGCGAAAACGGCGGTGATCTCAATGCAATGCGGGAAAGCGAAGAGCGTGTTCCACGCAAATATCATCAGACAACCTGGGCCACAGAACGGGCCATAGAATTCATCTCCGAAGATCGTCCGGCCGACCAACCGTGGATGCTGAACATCAATATCTACGATCCGCATCCCCCGTTTACTCCTCCAAAAGAGTATGCGGATCAGTTTTCCGCAGAAAACATGCCTGGCCCCCACTTTGAGGAATCTGATTTGGCTGCACAGGCTGAACTGGTCGATGCCGATTTCCAAACAAAAGGCCAGACTCCGGAACAGTGTGATGCCCACCAGGCCCAAGCTGACTACTATGCCATGATCAAACTGATCGACGATGAGCTCGGTCGTTTGGTCCAGTTTCTCGAAGATAACGGCCTTCGTGAAAATACGGTCATTGTTTTCACCAGCGATCATGGCGAGACCCTGGGAGACAACGGATTGATGTTTAAAGGCTGCCGATTCTACGAGGGGTTGATTCGAGTTCCCTTGATCTTTTGTCACCCTTCCGGTCAGGCCGATGTCCAATCAGATTCTCTGGTCGAACTCCTCGACTTGTCTGCAACGTTATTGGAATGCGCAGAAGTGGAAATCCCGGACTCTCATCAAGGCCATTCCCTGCTCCCGGTGATCATGGGAAAAACCGATCCGGACACAAAGATCCGCGACTTTGTTCGATGCGAATACTTTGATGCTCTCGCTCCCCATTTCACTGGCGGAAACGGCACCTTCGCCACCATGTATCGAGACGATCGCTACAAACTGAACGTCTATCACAGTATCGACCGCGGTGAGCTTTTTGACCTGAAGAACGATCCCTGGGAACACAACAACCTTTGGCACAGTCCTGAGCATTCAGATATTCGGAATGAGCTGATTTTGCGCAGCTTCAACGCTCACGTCAACCTCACCACGGATGTAGGTTCGAAGCGAATCGCCCCCATGTAGAATTTTCATATTTTCTTTGTCAAAATACAAATTCCAAATCCTACGTAAATTTCGTCACGTTTGCGAAGCCATCACGGATCACACTTGATAGTCATTTTCGTCCAAATTCCACATATTGTGGTGTTTTTCCTTTTGACACCCCAACATATTGTTGCAAGATGCAAAATCCGCTTCGTTCATGCGTTGTATCAAATGTAACAGTGTCGATGATAAAGTCATCGATTCCCGCACCAGCAAGGACGGCTTCTCGATTCGTCGCCGTCGGAAATGCATGGAGTGCGGCTATCGCTTCACCACCTACGAGACCGTAGAGCGGAGCGACATTCTCGTGGTAAAAAGGGATGGAACCAGAGAGCCGTTCAAGCGCGAGAAACTGCTGGGAGGTTTGATCAAAGCATGCGAGAAGCGACCAGTTTCGCTGGACACCCTTGAGACTGCTGTAGAAGAGATTACCAACGAATTGGCCGCAGATTCGCTGCGCGAAGTTCCCAGCCGTGCCATTGGACCGTTGGTCATGGCGCGATTACAGAACATAGATCCTGTGGCTTTTGTTCGCTACGCCTCTGTCTACAGAGAGTTTCAGGATGTCGGAGAGTTTAGCGAAGTGATTCAGTCACTCGAAAAAACTCCGATCGCCGATTTTCTTCAGCCGGAATTGTTTGAATCGAATCGGTAAACACACTCAACACAAACACACGACACACTAACACAGCACAACAACCGAGAATGTAAGAACGAGATTCCCTTTCCTGAAATCGATCCTCCCCCGGAAAGCTGAATTCCGACCACACATTGCACGGGCATCTGCCATGATTGCACTACCAACCAACATGCCGCTCATTCGAGTCGGCAGAGATAGCGTTACTCTCTGCCAACCCGAGTGGCTAACAAACAAGTTTACCAATGCCGCCACTGGCACAAATGTCCCCGTCTGGCTGGCCGAAGATATTTCCCGTGGAGTTGAGAATTATCTGACGAATCATTATCAGGGGAGCGTGATCGACCACGATGTTTTACTCGATCAAATCGACACGACTCTCTTGAAAATGGGCCTCAACAATGTGGCGGAGAATATGGACAAGACTCCCCCACCCGTACGCATTTCTCTGAATGAATTGGCCCGTCGCGCAGGTGCCGGCTACGAACTGGCATTCTTTCATCTTCTGGAGTTACAATTTCTTTCCGCCGCTACCGGTGGAGCGCTCAGCCTAGAGTGTCACGGACTCACACAGTGTGTTCGGCGCTTGTCCTCTTCCAGAAAATGGACACGCCGTTGCGATTTATTGAAAGCTGAGATCGAATCGTTTCTTGAGAAGAAAAAGAAACAAGCCGCCCGCCTTTGGCCGGATCTGGAGATCACCGTGAACCAGTGATTCCCAATGACTTTGTTTGAAAAGATCATCGCCCGGGAGATTCCCGCCGATATTATCTACGAAGATGATCTGTGCTGTGCCTTCAAAGATATCGAGCCACAAGCGCCGATTCATATTCTGATCATTCCGAAAAAGCCAATTCCACGGGTTGGTGAAGCGGAGTCTCAGGACAGAGTCACTTTGGGACACTTGCTGTTAACAGCAGGAAAGGTGGCAAATGAGCTTGGCATCAACTCCACCGATGAAGGCTTCCGACTGGTCATCAATAATGGCAAGGCCGGTGGCGAAGCGGTTCCGCATTTGCACGTTCACCTACTGGCAGGAAGGCAGATGGAGTGGCCTCCGGGTTAGAAATCAGCTTTGAGTTAACCCTGTTAGGTCGCAGACCATACCCTGTTTGGTCAGGGACCTAACCCTGTTGTGTCCGCAGTTGCGCCTTGGTTTGGCTTTTCCTTGAACGGTGTTTTTCTACAATTCCGTATGGAAAAGAACTCCGAATCACGCCCAAAGACTCGTCGTAAATTTCTACAAACTGGCACTGCACTCGGTGCAGCTGCTGCCGTGCCGAATTTGCTACTGGGTCAGGCAAAGGGTGCCAATTCACGTCTCCGGGTAGGCGTCATGGGACTGGGCCGTGGCAAAGGGCACATTCGCGCTTTTCTCGACGTTCCGAATACTGAGATCGCCTACGTCTGTGATGTCGACAAAGACCGTTTGGCATCAGGGGCGAATACAATGAAAGGCAAGCAGCAAAAGGAGCCGCAAAAAGTGACCGACTTTCGGCAGATGCTGGACGATCCCGAGTTAGATGCAATTTCCATTGCGGCTCCCAACTTCTGGCATGCGCCGGCAACGATTATGGCCTGCAAAGCCGGCAAGCATGTGTATGTCGAAAAGCCCGGCAGCTACAATGGCCACGAGGCAGTCAGAATGGTGGACGTGGCGCGCGAAACCAATCGCAAGGTGCAGCTCGGCACTCAGCGGCGGTCCTACTCCGGCATGATCGAAGGCATGCAGAAACTGAAGTCGGGGTTAATTGGCGATCTCCTGTACGCACGCTGTTGGTATGCGAATCAAAGACCGGGAATTGGCAAAGGCAAACTGGTGGATCCTCCCGCAGAACTCGACTGGACCATGTGGCAGGGCCCCGTGCCGGACCAGCGCTACAAGGATAATCTGGTTCACTACAATTGGCACTGGCACTGGATGTATGGCGGCGGTGAGCTGGCGAATAATGGCGTTCACTCTCTCGATGTTGCCCGCTGGGCGCTGGGCGTTGACTATCCCAAAAGGGTTACCTGCAACGGCGGTCGCTATCATTTTGATGATGATCAGGAAACGCCGGACACTGCTTACGCTGTGTTTGACTACGGTAAAAAAGGGATCAGCTGGGAAAGCAGCTCCTGTCACCGTCGCAAACCGGAGTCGACGGGATTCGTCAAAGTCTATGGCACCGGAGGAATGATGGATTTTTCCACTGCGAACTTTGTGGCCTACGACCTCGATGGAAAAGAGATTGCCCGAAATAAGGACGCACCGAGCGACGTTCCCCATTTCACCAATTTTGCTGATGCCATCCGGGAAGATGCTGCTTTAAATCAGCCGATAAACGATGCCCAGATTGGAGCGATGCTATGTCACTACGGAAACATTGCCTACCGCACTGGAGGTGCCGTTGAAGTTGATCCGAACACCGGTAAACTTGTCGATAATCCCGAAGGGGAAAAATACTGGTCCCGCGAAAGCTATCGGGATGGCTTCGAAATTTAAACACCGCGTTGAATCAGACGAACACAACCATTGAAATTCATCTGCAGCCTTCGGGGGCTGTATTGTTCTGGACGAGTCTGGGAATTCTGATCTGGGGTTTGGTGACCTTCTCCGGCCCGTTGATGCTGCTGGGGCTCATTGGTCTTCTCCTTCTGCCGCTGGCGCGGTGGCTGGCGCAAAAGCAGCTTCAGGGATTGAAGGTTACCCGAGCCTTGCCGAAGCGGGTGTTTCTTGGTGAGCCATTCGAGATCACCGGCACACTGATCAATACAAAGAAGCGTATTCATTTATCCGACTGCAGTCTGACTGACGGGATGTCTGGCAAACTGGATATTACACTGGTTCGTGCCGGGGAAAGTATTCCTCTGCAATGGACTGGCCGACTCTTCCGACGCGGTTGGAATATTGGCTCCACCTTTCAAATTCGGTCGCAATGGCCTATGGGTTTATATGACGCCAGACTGCGGGGTGAGTTTGACCTACCTCAGTCTGAATCTGAATCGGGGATCATGGTAATGCCCCGCCCACTGATTCCTGCATTCCTTTCCCGGGTGCTGGAGAAAGTCGAGCAGGAAGCCGCGATGCATTCGGTGCTTCAACCTGACCAGGCCGGAGAATTCCGGACCTTGCGTGAGTTTCAACCCGGCGACTCCGTAAAGCGCATCCATTGGCCGGCCTCCACGCGGTCAGATCATCTTGTTGTTCGAGAAACGGACCCTCCGCTGCCGCGCCCTAATCAGTATGGCATTTTGTTGCACCCCTATTCACCGCCGGGAGAGTTGGTGCAGCCCGAACGTTTTGAGGTCGCCTTGAGAATTACGACGGGCTTAATTCTTCATTTTTGCTCTCTTGAAATACCGCTATTGGTTCGCATTCCTTCCAGTAGCGATGCGCCTTTTGAAGTTCCGGCAAAAGTGGGCAAGATGGCGGTTTTGGATTTACTGGCCCGCACGAAATTCCTCCCCATCTCGGATGCACGCAAGGCCCTCGCGCCAATACAGTCGTTCCCGGAATGCGACCAGCTTTTCGTAATCGGTTGCTCTCCGTGTTCAGGTTGGGAGAAGTCGGCAACCGCCCAAAATAAAGATGTGATTTGCATCGATCCCGAAGCCGTTTCGCGAATATTCAGACGGACTTCGAAACGACCTAATTTGGCGATATGACAGCTGGCCTTTTTGCTATCGTGATACTGTTCGATTGCGTCGCTGCCTGGCTGCTTTCCGGTTCACCTGTGCCCATGGGAATCTCGATGCTGCTGATTCCTATCGGCTGGCTCGCACGCCGTTTCGCAGGCGCAGGGAGCCGACTAACAGCTATCTGTGTTGTTCTGGTCGTGGGCACAGCGCAGTGGTATCTGTTTCGAACCGGTCAGGCGAATGTATTTCTGGCGGAACTTCCTGATGCGTTTCACCTGGGAATATCTCTCCACTGGTGGTGTTTCCTCCAAGCCTGGATTAATCAAAAGTTTCAGAAGAAGGGAGCATACGGCTCTGTGATTTTTTGGGCAGGGCTGATTGGCAGTGCCCTACTGATCTGGGTTTTGGCAGGAGTCGAAGCTTACGAGTTTCCCTCCTTGGCTATTCGGGCAATTACCGCTCTGCCTTTTGTTGCAATCATTTGGAATGAGCTGTTTTCCAGTCGAATCAATGTCGTGAAAGGATCGTTGGCGATGCTTGCTCTTTGCGGGCTAGTTGGCTTCGCAACTCTCACAGCGCAGACATTCTCCAGTAAACTGTATCGTTGGATCAAGCTTAGTGGAGAAGAAGAGGAACTCAGTGACTATTCACGAAAGGCAGTTCGCTCAGGCGATAGCAGCAACGACAGCAGTGTCCGCGAGTTATCCGATGAGGCGGACATTTTTTTCACACACCAAATTCGGTTCTATATGCAAGCGGATGAGCCGAAGACTTTTACCCGCTGGCTCCGCGAGCCCCTTTATGTTCGCACTTCAACAGTAGCCGTATTCGAAACCGACAACCGTATTGCCCCGTTGCGACGAGGTGAATGGATCTATGATTCTGACGACGGTGCAGCCGATGCGCAGACTCACCTACTCAGCGAAAAACCGCAGCAGCCGTTCAGCTATTCGATGCTGATCCACAGGTCTGATATTTCTCAGTTACCTCTGCTTCCCGAGACTCACTCGGTTGCCACTGACTCGGTTTATGAATTCGCCTCGGGCTGGTATCAGATTGCTCCCCGGGAGGAATTCGAATGGCTGCGCGTTCAAGCCTTCGCAGATTCCGGCCTATTGAATTCGGAGATTGCATCCGACGATACAAGCTCACCTTTTCTTCAGCTACCGGATACTGAGCTCACTCGTCGTATCGAATCACTCACGAAAGAACTGACGCAATCAATTCCAACCCCGGATCGCGCAAACGCAATTCGGAAATACCTTCAGGCGAATTGTCAGTATTCACTGCGTTATCGGAATCCGAATCGACTTCCACCGGTCGAAAACCTTCTGTTCGCGGAAAAGAAAGGACACTGTGAATTGTTTGCTGCGGCCTCCGTTTTGATGCTGCGCTCGGCCGGGATTCCTTCGCGAATCGCCTACGGATATGCCGGAGGTCAAGCTGACCAAAAGAGTCTGGTGATAGCTTTTCGCGATAGCGATTTCCACTCCTGGCCGGAGATTCAAGCAGCGGACGGAACATGGCAAATTTTCGACACCACTCCCCGGGTTCCAGAGGCAGCAAACAGGAAGCCCGCCCTGGGGAGAGTGACCGGCTTGGAACTCGACCGCTACCAAAGCATTGCCAAAGTAGAGGACTACGTGGAGATGGAAGGTTCGATTTCCGATTCAATTCTGATTAACACTTTGAACTGGATGTCGGTCAACTTTCTGCCGTTACTGATTGGAATTGCTGTTATCGGACTGGGCTTCCTTTTGCTTCGCAAACGCCGAAATCTTTCTCGGGGTAGAAATAAGGTGACCATATCGAGGACGACTACTGATCAATCCGGCGCTTTCCGGGCTGAGTTATCCCGATTGTTGCAGAAGCTAGGGGATGTTTGCGAACTACCTCGAGAAAAAGGGCAAACCCTCGGTGAATATGGAAACCAGTTGCGAGCCAATGGTGTCGGAGATTCCAATCTGTTTGATGCAATCCGGTATCTGTATGAAATCCGATACGCAGATGGCACCCGCAACCCTGCCGAAGAGCGGGACTATCTTCGAAAGATTCGTAAGATGATTGGGAACCTGGGTTGACTTTAGTCGTCTGAGGCAGAATCTTCGCGCGTGTCATCAAATATGGACGAACCACTTTGGCTCGAAGAAACCCGTGGCTACATCGATCTTGGTATGCTCCAGGAGGCAACCGGGTGCCTTGATGCATTACCTCTTTCCAAGCAGCGGTCTGCGGAAGCAATGGAGATGCGCATTATCATCTCATTGAATCAAAAAGATCTGGAAGGCGCATTAAAACTGAGCCGGGAACTGTGTGATTCGTATCCAGAGAATCATGCCGGATTTATTCAGGGTGCTTTCTGCCTTCACGAATTAGGGAGAACAACAGAAGCTCAAGAGCATCTGCAAAACGGCCCCACCTCTCTCCGCCGCGAGCCAGTGTATTTTTACAACCTGGGATGTTATGACCTTTCACTCGGAAAGAAAGATGCTGCTATGGCCTGGCTCAACCGAGCCTTCGAAATGTCACCGGGTCATTTGGAGAAGGCAATCTCTGATCCAGATCTCGAGCCGCTAAAGGAGTTACTCCAAAAGCGCGCGAACGGGTAGGCATTCGCAATCAATGAATTTGCAAGGATTGACCGAAGCCTTCGAGGAGAACTTTTCCTCTCTCGGAGAATTAGGAGCTGCTGTGTCTGTCTGGCAAAACGGTGAGGAGGTGCTCTCTCTCGCCGCTGGCTGGCGGACAAAAGAGAAGGACAAAGAGTGGACGAAAGACACACTCGTCCCTGTCTGGTCCGCCACCAAGGCTCCAGCTGCCGTCACGCTTCTTGTCGCCTTATCCGATGCGGGAATTTCTGCTGCCAGCGAAGTTTCAGAAGTGTGGCCGGAACTGCAGGCAGCCAAAGAGAGCGGTCTCACATTTCAGCAGTTGCTCAGCCACCAGTCTGGACTTTCGGCTCTTGATCCGGACAACCGCCCGGACATTTTGCACCATTCCGCTGTAGCCAAAGCACTGGAAGTTCAAGAGCCATTTTGGGAACCCGGCTCTGCCCATGGCTATTCTCCGCGAATGATCGGATTCTTACTCGATGAGTTGGTTCGAAGAATGCACGGCGGACTTTCGTTGGGAAAATTCTGGCGCGAGCGAATTGCCATACCTTTGCATCTCGATTTCTGGATTGGAGACATTCCCGCAGCTGCGCTGGAAAGGATAGCTCTGATCTACCCTCCTCAGATAATTCAACCTGCCCAGGAAGAGCGCGAGTTTTACAAAGCTCTGGGAGTAAGAGACCCGGAATCAGTAAGCCTTGCGGCATTCAGTTCGCCTTCCGGGATGAAAGCGCTCAGTGACATCAACAAAGTTGAGTTTCTTCAGGCAGGTCTGCCTGCTCTTGGCGGGGTCGGCTCCGCCCATGCGCTTGCGAAGTTTTATTCAAGCCTGGTCAATCAGGACTGCACTGTAATTCCAGCAGCAGTTCGCAAGTCGCTCGCAGTCACGGCAACCAATGGACTGGACCAGACCCTCCTTTTGCCGACCCGGTTTTCGCAGGCAGGCTTGATGATGGATCCGCTTGATGAGAACAAGAAGAAGGCACGCGCAATATTTGGGCCCGGGCTGCACTCATTTGGACAACCTGGTGCCGGAGGCAGCCATGCATTTGCAGATCCCGAGAATAGAATCAGTTTTGGTTATGTGATGAACCAAATGGAATCCGGGATTCTTCCCAATCAGAAGTCTCTTCGCCTGATCGATCAACTTTACGATTAAGGCGGGTCAGCGGGTTACAGGCTTCAGAGGAATTACAATCGACTCAGTGTTCTTTTTCTCCAACACCTTCTGGAAGCCATCAATGAAGTACAGTCGCTCGTCAGACTTCTGATTCGGGTAGATGAAAATTGTTACGTAGTAACTTCGGTCCTTTTTCCGTTGGCCTTTCAACTCAAAGCCGATTCGAGTTTTCCGAATCGATGACAGCGTAATCTTGTGCTTTGAACCACGGGAAATTTCTTTCGCAGCAGCACCGGCCAAACGCGGATCATACTCATACAAACGAGCAACCGCCGAAAGGCCCGATTTCGAATCAGCATCACGCGGTATCACCGCCGAAACTTTTAGGCTCAATTCTTCAGCCAACAATGTCGGCAGTGCCCCCAATAAAAGGAACACTCCGACAATGACAGCTCTCATACACTAGCCTTCTCGAATCAGGGCAACTGAGTTGTACCCATCAGGTAGCGATCGCATTCGCGAGCGGCACCGCGGCCTTCGTTGATCGCCCAGACAACCAGACTTTGTCCACGGCGCATGTCACCGGCGGCGAAAACCCCATCAAT
>JAHDCN010000008.1:18125-26460 GCA_020629815.1 Verrucomicrobiota bacterium | reverse complement strand
GGTTGTGATTCAATACCATGGTGATGCGTGGTATTTTCCAAAGAGGCTTTGCTGCACTGCTGGCTTTGAGTTTGGCGTGCATGCTGACCTCCTGCTTAAAATCCTCGACCGTGGTCCGTGTTCGCAAAGACGGAAGCGGCGAGATCTTTGCGCGCTATTTGTTTTCACCAAAGATGCTGGAACTGGTTGATCGCATGCAGATGGTTGCAGCAAGAACCGGGGAGCCCGGAGCAGTGGAAATGTCAATTTTGCAGAATGTCGAAACACCGGATCCAGATTCATTGGCCGTCGATGCGAGTTCGTTTGGAGCTGGTGTTTCCTATGCTCACCATACTCCTTTAAAAGATGCACAGGGTTGGCAGGGATACGAAGTGGTTTACCGCTTCCAGAATATTGCTGACGTAAAAATCGACAGTGATTCCGTTCCCGGGCAGTTTCAGGCCTTTGCAGCAGCCAGCAACAAACGTCGTGCCCCGCAGAAAGGAGGGGAAATCCATTTTGAAATGATTGAGGGAAAACTAATCGTTCGTTCCACACTGGCCGAAGAAGCTGCGAAAGATTTCGTAAAAAAAGAAGATGCTGTTCGTTTAGAACAGAAAGGCATGAAACCTTCTGATCGAATTCGCCAGATTGCTCCTATGGCAGCAGGTATGCGGATCGGACATTTCGTAAGGGTAGACCCCGGGATCGCCACAACCGACGCAACCCATCAAAAAGGCAACCTTCTGGTCCTTAGCGATGCAGATGTCGGAGGTATGCTGCTTGATCCTGATTTTCTACGCTATGTCGATCAAAGCGGCGCAAATCCCGACGCAATGACCAATCAAATACTGGCCGAAGCTTTTCGTGAAGTGGAATCCGTGGTCTACGAAACCAAACCGGAAATAACGGTACAATTCCCGTGAGATATGGCAGTTGCGACATTCATCACATCGCCTTCAGAAGCCGAAGGGCTGATTCGCTGGGGGATTCTGTTTGCGTTAGCTTCCGATGAAGAAGAGCTGATCCTCGTGAGAACGGAAGAGACTCCGGAAGAGGATTTTCACCGTCACATCAAGTCTTGGAAGGATGAAGGTCACCCTGTTCTTTCTGAGATTTCGATTCATCTTTTCGAAGGAAAATATTCCGAACCGGAACTTCTTGAGCAAGTCAGAGAGCTTGCACCCGACATACTCCTTTTGGGACAGAATCGGGCAGTGGGCTTGGGTGAGTCGGTGCTGCAGATTCACCGAAAGGTTTTTGAAAAAGCCGTATGCAATACCATTTTGATCCGGCTCAGTAAGCGTCCCGTTCAAGAAAGCGACAATGTATTGGTTCCCTCCGCTGGTGGTCCCCACTCTACGGTTGCCCTTAAGTTGGGGAGCCGCATAGCCCGTCGATTTGGCGGTCAGATCACGCCTCTCTTTGTCGAGGCCGATATTGGTGAAGAGGATGGACAAGCTGTCGGTATGCGAATTCTCGACCGCGTTCTGGATCAGGCAGGGGTGGATAAAAATGACACCGAGCATGTCGATCGAAAAGTCCGTGTCAGTAATGAAGTCGGAAAAGCAATAGCAGAGACAGTTCAGGAAAAACCATTCGATCTTATTTTACTCGGCGCCTCCAACAGTCTTTCGGTAAAACGAAAACTCTTTGGAGTTCTTCCGCACGATTTGATGGCGGGAGATGAGTCCCCAACGGTTGCAGTGATCCGTCGGAAACGACCTGTCCAGCATCGGATGCGGGACAAAATGGAACGGTTCCTTACCGTCAAAATTCCTCAGCTGGACCGGGAATCTCGCGTTGCCCTGTTTGATCGATTGCAAACTCAGTCCACCTGGAGCTTTGACTTTGTTCTACTCATGCTGCTCTCAACCGGGATTGCGTCGCTCGGCCTTATGCAAAACAGCCCGGCCGTAGTAATCGGAGCGATGCTTGTTGCACCCCTAATGACCCCATTGCTGGGAAGCGGCCTCTCGCTGGTTCAAGGGAACCTGCCGTTAATGCGAAGCTGCCTGAAATCGATTTGCTTTGGATTTCTCGCTGCGCTGGTTGTCGGAACCTTATTTGGCTTTATGGCTCCGATCTCAGCGCTCACCAATGAGCTGGCTGCCCGCGGTGGGCCCAATCTTCTCGATTTCGGAGTCGCTGCGATTTCCGGTATAGCCGCCAGCTACTGCGTCGCTCGTCCCGGCCTGTCCTCGGCTCTGGCAGGCGTGGCCATTGCTGCGGCACTCGTGCCTCCGATCGCAACAGTGGGAATTTCGTTGGCACTCCGCGAATTTTCTAACGCCAGTGGTGCAGCACTTTTGTTCGGCACCAACGTAGTCGCGATTATTCTGTCTTCGGCACTGACCTTTTTCCTTATCGGAATTCGCGGTCAACTCGGAACCAAAAAACTCTGGGCTCATCGAACCTTCATTGTTTTGTTGATGGCGTTAGGGCTTCTACTTGTTCCGCTTAGTACCGTTTTGCTTTCGAAAGCTGCCGAAGAACTGCCAAGTGGAGAACAGGATCGGCTGGCATTGGTGGAGGCGATGAAGGAAGAGCTCCAGCGCGCAGGTATCACACATCAGGAAATCGAGGTCACCGACATTCAGCGTGGAGAGAATCCGGCAGTTCGTTTTCGTCTCGAAGCAGCACAAGCGCCGCCGCCGTCATTGGCTGCAGAGGTCTCCCGTCTATCCGGTGAATTGTTGGGCACAGACGAAGACGTAAACGTAACAATCAAAACTGAGCTGATCACAACAAGCGACCCAACAGGGTTAGGTCAGTGATCATACCCTGTTAAGTCAGTGCTTTGTGTCTTCTAATGGCGTCTCCGCTTACCCGACATGTGATTCTACCTCTTGTAGTCACAACTGCGTTGATTGCGATGTATTTTTCAGGAAACGGCTGGTTGCAGGGATTGGTTGCTCCGCAATTCGACTATACCAGTCATGGCCGGGAGTTTGGGATTCTCGAGAACCTTCAGCACCTACTGCTGCTTATCTGCATTGTCTTTTGTTGGAAAGGGTTTCGAGGGAATGTCGCGGTTCTGAGGTCCAGGTGGATCTGGCTTTGCGTAGCTGTGGCCTTTGCTTTCCTTCTACTGGAGGAGATCGACTACGGCATTCATTACTACGAGTTTCTAAACCGCGAACTGAAAGTAGAGGAGGGGCAGATGAGGAACCTGCACAATCAGGGTGAAGTTACTCGATTCTTGAAACGAATTGAAACAGCCTGCGTCATCGCATTTTTTGTCGTCTTCCCATTCATTCCTCCAAACCGGCTCTCAGCATTCTGGAGTCGGCTGCAACCGACAAGATGGTTCGTCGGCACTTGTATCGTCATGATTATTTGCTCGAAAGCAGCGCATCTGCTTCACGACCTTGGGTTCGCAGGTAAAGACCCATTGAACAGCAATGTTTCCGAGTTTCGTGAGTTGGTTCTTTATTACCTTTTTGCTAACTACCTTTTCGAATTGGTTTTCCGAAACAACCGTCTCGCCACAACACAGCCAAATCAGACCCATATTAGCGTTTGACCATTGACTGGTTTCAGCGGAATCTACGCGCTCGCACGAAAAATCTACACCAAAGAAAATGGCAGCAAAAATCTACAGAGATAAGGACGCGGACCTGGGTGTGCTGAAAGGCAAGACCTGTGCCGTGATCGGTTTCGGCTCACAAGGCCACGCACACGCCCTGAACCTGAAAGACAGCGGAGTGAGAGTCATCATTGGCCTCTATGCACGCAGTAAGTCCCGCGCCGTTGCGGAAGAATATGGTTTCGAAGTGATGAACACTGCAGATGCAGTGAAAGCTGCCGATGTCATCTTTATCGCGACTCCAGACACAAAAATTCCGGCGATTTACACCAAGGACATTGAGCCGAATCTGGAGAAAGGAAAAACGCTTCTCTTTTCACACGGCTTTGCCATCCACTTCAACACCATCGAGGTGCCTGATTTTGTGAATGTGATCATGGTCGCTCCAAAAGGCCCGGGACACATCGTGCGTCGTCAGTTCGTCGAGGGCAAAGGTGTTCCTTCTCTTATCGCTGTTCACCAGAATCCCGGAAGAGATGCTAAGAAGATTGCGTTGGCCTGGGCGAAGGGTATTGGCGGAACGCGAGCAGGTGTTTTCCAAACCGACTTCAAAGAAGAAACAGAAACTGATCTTTTCGGTGAGCAGACTGTTCTTTGTGGTGGTGTGAGTCAGCTGATTACAGCAGGCTACGAAGTTCTGGTTGAAGCTGGTTACCAGCCTGAAATGGCATACTTCGAGTGCTTGCACGAATTGAAGCTTACCGTTGACCTGATCAACGAGTCAGGAATTTCCGGAATGCGCTTCTCCATCTCCGAAACAGCTGAGTGGGGAGACGTGAAAACTGGTCCAACTATTATTGACGGTTCCGTTAAGAAGAAAATGGAGCGTGCCTTGAAAAATATTCAGAGCGGAAAGTTCGCGAAAGAATGGATTAAGGAGAACGAAGAAGGTCAGCCAACTTTTAAAGCTCTTCGCAAAGAGGGTTCCACTCACGAGATCGAAAAAGTGGGCAAGCGCCTGAGAGGCATGATGCCATGGCTCGCGAAGAAGGACATTCGCGGAGCACAGGCTTCGTACCACTGATTTGTTTCGGAAAATAACTTTCCAAAAGAGAACCGGAATGCAGAAATGCATTTCGGTTTTTTTTTCTGTCTAATGATCAGTACTACTCCACCACTTCCATGGTCTGCTTCGGTGGCTTGACCGATTTGGGCAAATCGGGAAACAGCATCCACAGCGCATCCGGATTCTGCCGCAGACCACTGCCGTCCAGGTAGAGCCATTTCCCATCCGGTTTTTTGCGAGCTGCGATCATATAGTTCTCTGACTTCACTTTCTTGTCGCCAAAACTCATCACCGATTTTTGCGGGATGAAGCAAATTTCCTGGTCACCTGCATCGTGAATCTCTGTTGGCTTGCCACATTCGTGCGATTCAATTTGGAATCCCTGTTCCTGCAACATTGCAATTACCTGCTTAGTGGTTGCCTCAAAACCTTCTTTTCCTCCGGCAACTTTGAATATAGCCGGATGTGTCATCGAGATTACAAAATCCGCATCGCCCGTTGTTGTCGATTTTACGATCTTCTTGATGTCCGCTTCAAAATCATGGACCGGCTTTGTCTCTTGCGCTGTTGTGATTGATAGGAACAGCAATGACTGTGCGATTACCGTCAGTAAGATATTTCTCATATCCCACAATCGCTTGCCATTCGCCGTTGTCGCGCCAAATTTCCCTTCACTATGATCAAGTTTCTTCACACCAGAATTCGGGTGAGCGACCTCGATGCCACTATCGCATTTTATGAAAACCTCGGTTTTACGCTGACACGCCGAACAGATAAATCCCCGGCCGGAAACCAGCTGGCGTTCCTTGATCTGGATGGAAATGATCACTTCCTGGAGCTCTGCTACTCCCCTGATTTCAAAGTCGAGTTTCCTGAAGATTTGATGCACACTGCTGTCGGTGTGGAAGATATCATGAGCTACTGCGACGGCCTGGAGCAAAAGGGTATCGAAGTTTGGCCGGAAGACTGGCGCACGGCTTTCCCTTCCGGGGAGAAAATCAAAATGGCTTTCGTCACGGATCCAGACGGCTACGAAGTGGAGATTTTGGAGCGATAGTTCCAAGAAAACTCACGCAGAATCGTCCTAAACGGGGCGTGAAAGGTCCTTGCCTGTCCACAGGCAGGGTTGTAACTTACCGCGCTCGTTGTTAAATCGGTCGCGAAGAAGCTTGTTGTCACTCGATGAAAAAATACGTAGTCAGCATTATTCCCCTGGGATTGCTTGCCCTGCTGCTGTTTTTCATATTGCCGTCCTGCAGCACTACGAATCAGGGACAAAGCTGGGAAAAGGCCATGGGCCAGATACCCACGAGCCCCCTGGACCCAAGAAGGGCTCATCAAGACTTGAATATTCAGATCGATTTGATTCCGGAGGGAAGGTTTGGACGACGACTGTTCCGCCCGATGAAGCCACAGTTCATAACCATTCACAGCACGCAAAATTACACGGGCGATGCTTTCGCTCACGCCAAAGCCTTAAAAAAAGGAGCCCTGCGTGGGGGCGTTTGTGGTTATCTCTGCTGGCACTTTACCGTCCAAGGTGATGCAGTGATTCAGCACGTCCCTACCAGTGAGCGTGGCGAGCATGCTGACTTCGATGGCCCGGGGAATCGATTCTCGATCGGAATCGAAATGTGCGAGCACAAGGGCAATGATATGCTCGCTACCATGGACCGGACCGCGAAGTTGGCCGCGTCGCTGATGTATCATCACGATATTCCAATCACCAATGTAGTGGCGCACTATCACTGGCCGCGCGCCGGTTACAATCCGGCTAACAAGAACTGTCCTCACTTTTTGATGGAAGACGGTCAGCCGCGTGAAGCCTGGCAGTGGTTCAAATCACGGGTCGAGCGTCATCACAGCCGATTGGCGCTTTTTCATCAACAGAATCAGCAAAAGATCGAAGAACAGCGTCAGCGCGAGAAGATCAACAAACTTGTGCGCTGGTTCGAGAAACTTGGCAGTTGGCTGGGTCTGAGTTAGATTGATTTACACGGAACAAATTTACGTATGGCAGGCAAAGCAATTTCCACCATCTGGCTATGGGCAATCGCACTTGTGATCGGCCTGGGAGCAATTCAGGATTCCGATGCTGCACTGGACCCGAACGACGAGTACATCCTGGTTTCCGGGGGGCCTGCCCTTCGCGCTTGGGAAAACTATCGTCGGGCAGAGCATCAGCACGACCGTTGGTGGGGCAACTTCATTCGCGCAGCGAGGATCCGCGTCCAGCAGCTGCAAAAGACCACTAACAAGCAAATCAACATTACCTGGCTGGTGTATCGCCCCGGCTATGTGACACGCGCCAGCGAAGACGGTGATCCTTTGATTTCCAATATCGAAAGTGTTCGCGACAAATACAATATTCGGCTGGTGTGGTTCGACAAATCAGGCGATGTGATCAACTACCTGAACAATGGACAAAACCGGAAACAGGTGAAGGTCTCCGGGTTCGAATATTTCGGCCATTCCAATAAATATTGTTTCGTCTACGACTACAGCAATATCATCCTCGGGGCATCGCGTGCGTTTATGCATCAATCGCAGCTGCGCAACATCAAGAAGGGCGTTTTTGCCCGAGGTGCCTATTGTAAAAGTTGGGGCTGCCACAGCGCAGAAAGCTTTTGCGCGGCTTTTCGACGAGCCACAGGAGCGAAGATGATCGGTGCAATTGGGAAAACTGATTATTCTCACATTTACCGGGGCACGATGCCGATCGTATCGCCTGGCGGACGTTGGGCGCAGTAGCCTCCAAGTTCTTCGCTTTTCCTGTTTGTTGTCCCGACCGACACGTGTAGTCTCTTGCCAATGGATTTCTCCGAACTGAAGGAACTCTACGACCTGCCCTTTTTTGACCTGATTCAAAAGGCTCGCAAAGTCCACGAAGACAACTGGTCAAAAAACGAGGTGCAGTTGTGCACTTTGCTCAGCATCAAAACCGGTGGCTGTTCAGAAGACTGCTCCTATTGCGCCCAGTCTGCTCGATTCAATACCGGAGTCGATGCGGGCCGCCTGATGGAGAAAGAAGACATTTTGGAGCGTGCTCAATACGCGAAAGAAAACGGATCGACCCGCTTTTGCATGGGCGCCGCCTGGAAAGGTGTCCGCGAAGGAACCAAAAGGTTCGATGACGTGATTGAGATTGTCGAAAGCGTCAGTGAGTTGGGCATGGAAGTTTGTACCACACTCGGTGAACTTGGGCCTTCCGAGGCAAAGAAACTAAAGGAAGCCGGTGTTACTGCCTACAATCACAACATCGACACCTCTCCCGAGCACTACAAAGAAATCGTTTCCACCCACACTTTTCAGGACCGTCTCGATACCATCCGGAATGCACAGGATGCCGGGATGTCTGTTTGCTCCGGAGGAATCCTCGGACTCGGCGAATGCACCGATGACCGCCTGAAGATGCTGGAGGTCCTGAGTAACTTCAATCCGCAACCGGAGAGTGTTCCAATCAATTCACTGGTCCCAATCCCAGGGACGCCGCTTGCTGAGGAACAACAGGTCGACAAGTTTGACGTCGTCCGAATGATTGCTCTTGCCCGAATTGCCGTTCCCAAAGCGAAAGTTCGACTTTCAGCAGGTCGTACTCAAATGAGTGAAGAGCTGCAGACTTTGTGTTTCTTTGCCGGCGCCAACTCGATTTTCTACGGCGACAAATTGCTCACCACTTGCAACCCACAGACGGAAGCCGATTTGGCCTTGCTGAAAAAGCTGGGCCTTGAGCCACAAAAGCCCAATCCTTCTCTGGAAGC
>JAHDCN010000008.1:0-18025 GCA_020629815.1 Verrucomicrobiota bacterium | reverse complement strand
CCTTGCTGAAAAAGCTGGGCCTTGAGCCACAAAAGCCCAATCCTTCTCTGGAAGCACCTGACGCCGAATCGGACCGCCCCTTGGAGCCGGCTTTGGCACCGACCTAACAGGGTAAGAATTGTTCTGAAAAGTCTCTGGGTCTCTTTTGTAGAAGCCCTCCGCCCATTGAGAAAGCTCAATGGTCTGAAGAGGCTTCGATGACATGACAGATAAATATGATTTTATTGATCCTCTGATCGAAAAGGCGGTCGAAAACGCAAATTATTGTGAGTGGTATAAGTCGTTTTCATCAGACACGAGAGAGAAATGGAACTCAGAGGGCGAGGTGAAATTAGACTCACTGCGTAAGCAATTTTGTAGAGTTCGAAATGAAGTTACTTTAATCAATTCGAAGGAAAAATTTTTCGCAGTTAAAAAAGTGACGAGCGGAATCGTAACTCAATTCAATCTCGCTATACGTGGAAATGTCCTGGAGATCATACTAGCAATTTGGGTGGACGGAAAACTAGTGAAAAGTGGAGGTCCGTCGCAAATGATTCTTAGTCTATTAAGAGATGAGAGAATACCTCCACCTCGTGTGGGGAGTTCGAGTCAGGCACTCAAGGAAACATCTGAAGAAATTTCCGACAAATTAGATGAAATTCATTGTGGAGTCGTTACTGCATTTCAGGGTTAGGTCATCGACCATACCCTGTTGACTCATTGAGCTAACCCTGTTGAGTCAGGGTATATGGAACCGGGATTGCCTTTTCATCTGGGATGCCCGGCTTGGTCTGTACCGGCGTGGAAGGGGAATTTTCTGCCGAAGACGGCGGCGGCCTCGGATTTTCTTTTTCACTACTCAAAGGTTTTTAATTCGGTAGAGGGCAATTCAACATTTTATGCGCTGCCGAAAACGGAAACGGCGGAGCGATGGGCCTCGAGCGTGCCTGATGAATTCCGCTTCTGTTTCAAGGTGCCGCGCGATATTTCCCATGGTGGCGGCCTTACCGGCAATCTGCCTTTGTTGGCCGAATTTTTCAGTTTTCAGGAGATTTTCTTTCAATCCGGAAATCTTGGGCCGGCGTTTCTGCAACTGCATTCAAGCTTTGGTCTCTCGCGATTCGATGAACTGAAGCGCTTCTGCGACCAATGGCCTGACGATTATCCCCTCGCCATCGAAGTTCGACACCGGGAGTTTTTTGCGAATGGCAAAGGGCATCAACCTTTGAACGATTTTTTGAATGAACGAGGATATGACCGGGTGATTTTTGACAGCGGCGCGTTGTATCAGAGTGGCCCTGATGATTCGATCGAAGCGGTCTCGCAAACACGAAAGCCGAATCTTCCGGTTCACTGGGAGGCCACGAGTGATCAACCATTTCTGCGGCTGGTGGGCCGCAACCAGTTCACCAAGGCTGATCCCTGGTTGGCAGAAGCAGCGAAGCAGGCAGCGAAATGGATTAGCGACGGACTTCATCCGTTTTTGTTTATGCATGCTCCGGACGATACTTTCGCGCCACAGCTGTGTGAGCGTTTTTATTTGGCGCTGAAACGGCAACTTCCTGAGCTACCTGATTTGGACCTGAGTCTCGCAAGCGGAGATCAGATGGAATTGTTTTGATTTGCCGCTGTTCACGCGGATGGTGCGCGGATGAAATTTCGAAGTGGTATTGGCTATGATGTGCATCAGTTTGCCGACGACAGGAAATTGATTCTGGGTGGTGTGGAGATTCCTCACACTCAGGGCTTATCCGGTCATTCCGATGCGGATGTGCTGTCCCACGCAATTGCCGATGCGGTGTTGGGGGCCATTGGTGAACCGGACATCGGCTACTGGTTTCCGCCTTCGGATGAATCGATCGAAGGTATCAGTAGTTTGAAGATTCTCGAGAAGGCTGCAGAGCTGACGCGGGAAAAAGGTGGTGAGTTACAAAATATCGATAGCACGCTGATTTGCGAAGCGCCGCGGGTAATGCCTTTTGCAGATGCCATGAAGGAGCAAATCGCCGCGGCACTGCAAATTAAGCCGGACGAGGTGGGCATCAAAGCTACCACCAATGAAACGATGGGTTTTGTCGGACGCAAGGAAGGCATTGCGGCACTGGCAGTTGCGTCTGTGGTGTTTCATTGAAAACCGTAGCAAAACCCGTTACATTTCCCGCATGCCACGAAAGGTTCGTCTCACACGCATGATCGGCAAGACCGGTGATGTGGCCCACGATTTGAGCAGTCTCCACTTTTCCGGATTTCACCCGATTGAGGGTTGGAAGCCGGATATCAATGCGTATCGCTACGACAATCGATTCGAAATCTGGGTCGATCTGGCAGGTGTTGAGAAGAACTCGATTAACGTTGATGTGCTTCCTGACCGGGTTCGCATCTCCGGAGACCGGCAGCCGCCTGCACCTACGCGCGATGCCTCAAGCCGATGCCGTCAGGTGTTGCATATGGAAATCGAAAGTGGACGGTTCGGGCGCGAAGTCATCCTGCCTACGGAGGTAGACCGCAACAAGGTCTCTGCTCGTCAGGAAAACGGATTGCTTTGGATTGTTCTCCCGATTTTACAGGAAGAGGACTAATTACTTTCGCCGGAAAGCAGTTTTCGTTTGTCCTTTCCTTGATCCCCTCTCTTCTTTTCCCACCTGCACAATTTTCATGGAAGATTTTGAACAAATGCTCAGTGAATCTCAGGGCGAGATCATTGAAATTTCCAGTAGTAAACCGGACTCGGAGTTACCTGAGTGGCGCAACGATATGCCTGAAATTATTCCGGTGATGCCGTTGCGCGGCGTGGTGCTTTTTCCCGGTACGGTTGCTCCATTGACGATCGAGCGTCCTCACAGCCAGCTTTTGCTGGAGGAGCTCCTGCCGACAGGACGTCTCATGGGGCTGGTCACACAAATGGACGCAGATCTGGATGTGCCCGGTCCCGATGATGTATACAAAGTCGGAGTGCTGGGGAATGTGTTGCGCATGATTCGTCAGGACACGGACGAGACGATGGTCCTGATTCAGATCGTGGAGCGAATTCGGCTGACAGAATTCGTCGAAACCGAACCGTATCTGAAAGCCAAGTTCAACATTCTTGAGAACAAATTTCCGGCTGATTCCAATAAGAAATGGATTGCTGCACTGCGGAATCTGAAGGAGTCAGCTCAGCAGTTCATTGGAACGAATCCCAACATCCCGGATGAAGCTCAGCAGGCTTTAAATGCTATCGATTCGCCGGCCATTCTTACTGATTTTTTGGCAACCAACCTGAGTCTCGAGCTCAAAGAAAAACAGGACCTGTTGGAAGAAACGAAAGTGGCTACCCGGGCGGACGTAGTACAGCACATCCTGAACAACCAGCTTCATATTCAGGAGCTGCAGCAAAAACTTCGTGATGACGTTGAGGATGAATTTTCCGACGCGCAGCGGCGCGCGTATTTGAGAGAACAGCTGCGCGCCATCCAACGGGAATTGGGCGAAGGAGATGGCTCCGATGAGCAGGCGGAAGATTTGCAGGATCGACTCGAGGCTGCCAATTTGCCCGATGAGGTATGGGAGAATGCGGAGCGGGAGTTGAAGCGTTTGGATGTCATCCCGCCACAAAGTCCGGAGCATTCGGTGATTGTCAGTTATCTGGAAACTCTTGCGGAGCTGCCCTGGCAGACGCTTTCTGACGACAACCAGAACCTGAAACGGGCTCGCGAGATTCTTGATCGGGATCACTACGGGCTCGATAAGGTGAAGAAGCGGCTGGTCGAATATCTCGCCGTTCGCAAACTCAATCCGGAAGGACGCGGCCCAATTCTTTGCCTGTTGGGGCCTCCCGGCGTTGGGAAAACTTCGCTTGGGAAATCGATTGCCGAATCTTTGGGTCGCGAATTTGCCCGCATCAGTGTTGGCGGGGTTCGGGACGAAGCAGAGATTCGCGGTCATCGCCGGACCTACATTGGATCGATGCCGGGTCGCTTGATCCAGGAGATTCGCCGGGTGAAGACTCGCAATCCGTTGATCATGCTCGATGAGGTGGACAAGATCGGATCAGATTTTCGCGGTGACCCTGCGAGTGCGTTGCTCGAGGTTTTGGATCCGCAACAGAACCATGCCTTTGTTGATCGGTATCTGGATGTTCCTTTTGATTTGAGTCAGGTCATCTTCATTTCCACAGCGAACTACATCGGCAACATTCCGGCTCCGCTGTATGACCGGATGGAAGTGATCGACATTCCCGGATATACCGACGAAGAGAAGCTCAAAATTTCCCAGAAGTATCTGGTCAAGCGTCAACGCAAAGAGAACGGACTGACTACGACTCAGTGTCCGTGGACAGTGGGAGCCTTTCGTAAGGTGATCACCGAGTACACAAGAGAGGCGGGCGTTCGCGGACTGGAGCGGGAGATCGGCAGCCTGTGCCGGGCGGTTGCTGCTCAGGTTGCCATGGGCAAAAAGAAGAAGATTCAGGTTACCCCTGAGTTTGTTGAGGAAACACTGGGGCCTCCGATCTTTGCCAGAGAAACCAAGATGCGTATCAGTCGCGAGGGGGTGGTCAACGGTTTGGCATATACCCCTTTTGGTGGCGAAGTGCTGAATATCGAGGCACTTCGTTACCGCGGGAACGGTCACATCAAGCTCACGGGCCAAATTGGCGAAGTGATGAGCGAGTCGATGAGTGCCGCCTGGAGTTTGATGAAATCGAGGGCCGAGGACCTCGGTATCGATTACGAAGACTTCGAAAAATACGACGTGCATATCCACGTTCCAGCTGGTGCAGTTCCGAAAGACGGACCATCTGCTGGTGTGGCGATGTATACCGCTTTGGTTTCTCTGTTTTCCGGAAAACGTGTCAGCAAAGATGTCGCGATGACGGGCGAGATCAACCTTCGCGGCGACGTGTTGGCGATTGGTGGCTTGAAAGAAAAAGCTTTGGGCGCGCTACAAGCAGGGATCAAAACGATCCTGATTCCGAAAGACAATGTTCGCGATATCCCGGACATTCCCGAATCTGCGCGGAAGAAACTGAAGATTTTGCCGATGACGTTCGTCGAGGAAGTTCTCGATACAGCTTTGTTGAAACGATAGTGGCAAATGGGGATTTCTGTTCTCATTCCGACCTTGAATGAGGAGGAGAATCTGCCCTCTACTATTGCCCTGTTACACGAAAGTGAATTTGTCTCGGAAATCATCGTCGGCGATGCCGACAGTGATGATGAAACAGTCCGCATAGCGAAGGACCTGGGCTGCCGTGTTTTAGAGAATCTGCCGAGAAGCCGGGCCGTGCAGTTGAACCGATGCGCGGAGATCGCAACCGGAGAGGTGCTCCTGTTTCTACATGCCGATACCAGAGTTTCGAATTTGGCTCTGGCAAATTTGCAGAGCAAACTGGAGCAAGAAAGCGCAATCGTTGGAGGCGGGTTTCTTCGTTCTTTCGATTCACCATCCCTGCTGTTGAAGTTTACCTGTTGGCTGGCAGGATGGCGCGGCCGATGGTGGGGAATCTTCTATGGAGACCAGGGAATATTTATCCGGAAGCAAGCTTTTGAAGACTTAGCGGGATTCGATGAGTCAGTTAGCCTCGGTGAAGACCTGGAACTCTCGCTTCGGATGAGAGACCACGGAAAAACGGCAGCCGTTGGGCCTGCCGTTCTCAGCTCTGCCCGGCGTTTCGAAAAGGAGGGGGCATTCCGTCGATGCGTGGCCGACTGGAAACTGGCCCGACAGTTGCGCCGGGAGTTTGGATCCTAAAACGGGATATCGTCCTCTTCCTCTGCGGGAGGAGGATTTTGGAACTGACCCGGAGGCGGGCCTTGCTGAGGCGGAGGCGCTTGCTGCTGTTGCTGCGGCGGAGGTGCAGCTGCCTGCTGTTGCTGGTATCCTCCCTGCTGCTGTGGTGGTGGCCCACCATAATTCTGCTGTCCACCGCCACCTCCTTGACCGCCTCCCTGACGATCGCCAAGCAATTGAATATTTTCGCCGACCACTTTCAATTTGCTGCGATTCTGGCCGGACTGCTTGTCCTCCCAGGTATCCAGCTGAAGGCGACCTTCCACGTAAAGAGGACGGCCTTTTCCTGCGTATTGGGCCACCACTTCTGCCTGACGCCCCCACAGGGTCACATCGACAAAAACGGTCTCTTCACGACGTTCTCCGTCATCTCCGGAAAAGTAGCGATTGATAGCCAAGCCCACGTCAGTGACCGCAGTTCCTTTGGGCGTGTATCGCACTTCGGGGTCCCTGGTGAGGTTCCCCATGATCATCACTTTGTTCAGGTTCGGCATAGCAATAGATAGACTTTCCTGTCTCGTTCAACCGGAGCACAGAATTGGGTAGATGACAACGTTTGTGCTTCAATTTGAAAGATGGTCGATCCAACAGAAAGTAGCAGCAACCAAAGGAACAAGCGCAAAGGCAAATAGACAGAGCGGAGAGAACCAAAGGTGAAGAAAAGAGTCTATCGCCGAAATTTGCGGGTTATCGGAATCGTAGATTACAGAATATTCGAGCTTCTTTGGTGGATCATACATTTTATGGCCTCTGTATGATTTGCTTAATCCAACAGCCTCATAAAGATGGCTTTGCTTGTCCTCAAACAACACGACTGGCGCACGTAAACTCGTAAGTCTGGGCTTTGAATATTTCCAGCGATCAAAGAAGCCTGTAGTTCGTTCGCCTTTCAGATGAAGTGAGAGTGCCTTTGCGAAAACATGGATAGCCAGCCACGTGAGGAAAAAGCCAAACACGGGAAGGACGAAAAGCGATACTTTTCCGTACTCCATCCAACAGTGAAGACTGATCTTATTCTGAAACCGCAGGCGCAGGAGTTTCCGGCACCTCACCCGCTGGTCTTGGGATTGCAGGCTGATCTTCTGCTGCTTTTGCCGCTTCAAGCTCCGCCTGTTTCTTAGCAATCAGATCTTCCCACTGATGGAGCTCATAGCCTTCGCCAATTCCTCCAATGTTTTGCATCAGTTCACTGCATTTGGCATGCCACTTTTCCAAATCAGGGGGACCCTTTGTTTCATCACGAGTTCCCGGAAAAACCAAATAGGTCACCTTCAGATCGCTTTCCGGCCGATTGTACGGCGAAGCTTTTTCATTGAGAGTCTTGGCGATTCGAAGAGACGCCTCGCCACATTTGTAGGAAGGCCCGGCATCACCGGCGATCGCGGGATACATTTTGTTTTCGTGAATCACCACCGCGTAGTCCCCGATCGAGGGTGCATGAGAATTTTCTTTGGTCCGGCCGAGGAAGGACAATGGAATCACAATAAAAGGGTCAGCCTCTGCAATTAGGTACGAGCGGGCGCTCATGTCTTCGATCTCGGCTGTAAGAGTTTTGATCTGAGAATTAAGATACTGATTCCGCTCAGCACTCAATCCTTTGATTGCATACTCCTCCTTGTATTTGGTCAGTTTTTCCTGCCAACGTGCAAGCAAAGGGTTGGGATTCGAAGTGCGTTTCCCCCAACCGTAGCTGGTGAAAGGCTGGTAGTAGGGCGACATGGTGATGTAATTGTCCAGCTCCGGCCAACGGTCGCCATCCGATCCGTCAGAGACCACATCCATCTCTCCTTGAATCAGCAGAGTTTTCTGCCCCGAGTCTGGATGCGTCAGCTCCAGCACAGTCTCGCAGTCGTACAGATTGTGTCGCGAAAGCAGGCGATCCATGCGGGTGGCATATTGCTGAATGCGTTTGGTCTTCAGCTCGTACAGGTAGTGATAAAAGGGTGACACCTTGGCGCCTTCGATCAGCTTGGCGAAATCGGGAAGCATTTTCGGCAAGTTCGGATTGATCGAAGCCAAATCTTCAGCCGACTCAGAAGGCTTTGGCGTGACCATCTTCAAAGTCATATCGATTTGGAACGCATCCTCCATTTCGCGAACGACACTGGCCCGGTCGCCTTGAGGTGCCTGCACCTGCGATTCGACATTTAGTCCGTTCCACAGCTTGGCGAGATCTATCTTCTGGTAATCGACCCATTTCGAAGGCATCGGCGGTTTCACTTCGACGATCTTCTCGACGATTTTTTCTACCGGCACTTCGACGATCTTTTCTTTCTCGACGATCTTGACCTCTGGTTCAGACTTCACTACTTGCGGTTGTATCCCCAGAGCTTTCGCAGCCAATCGACGAACACGATCGCCGGAATTGGTCACGTCAATTAGAAGATACAAGAGGGCCCAAAAGGCAATAAACAGGAGCAACCCAAACAGCAGGAACTTGCCGCACCCGGATTTTTTTGCCTTTACCCGGCGCCGCGATGGTATTTCTCTCGGCACGCCGTCCTCGAAATCTTGAAAATCACTATCACTCATGATGAAGATGGTTCGCCAATTACAACGAACAGGGGAAACTAATCGTAGATGACAATCAATCAAATTGCAGAACAACAGCCATTCACCACGGCAGATGGATCGACAATTCGCAGTATTCTCGACAAAACCAATGCTCCCGTAGAGCTTCAAAGCCTTGCCGAAGCCTCTTTGGAGCTCGGCTCCGCCACGGAGCGTCACTACCATAAGCTATCAGAGGAAATCTATTTTGTTCTCGAAGGCGAAGGAAACATGGAGATTGAAGGCGAGGAACGATTGGTAGCGGTCGGAGATGCGATTCTGATCCCGCCTGGAGCCTGGCATCAAATTACAGCTACCAGCGAAGAAACGTTGCGATTTCTCTGCTGTTGCTCGCCACCCTACTCTCACGAAGATACCTATTTTACTTAGGAAATACTAAGTTTTTTTCGTCGAAAGTTTGTAAATTCGGCGTAGTTATTGCGTCATAATTTGGCAAAAAGGAACCACTTGCTATGATCACCAGACTGCTTTTGCTCGTTTGCGTTGTCGCGTTTTTACCATCCTGCACTGTTCGGGAAGTGCAGACAGGGGGAGTCGCAGAGTTCTTTATGGACGGACTTCGCCTCTATCATGAGCCATCTCCGATCGCGCCGGATCCGGCTGTTCTTCCCTTCAGCGATCGTTCGGGATTGATCAGCATGCGCTTGCGTACCGATCCGGAAGATCCGGAGGCAACTGGCTCACAATCAAAACCGTCCAGCAAACGGCGTTAATCTCTTTCTCGATTTCCCGCCTTGTTTTCCTTCCGATTTTCATGGATGCTTAGGCGCTATGGAATCGCATGAGGTGCTAAAAGAGGCGTTCGAAAGTCCCACGACAAGTCCAAAGGAGATTGCATCGGAAATGGGAGTATCCCTTTCCCTCGTCTACAAGTGGGCGCAGGCAAACAACGATTCCGGATCGGGCAGCAAAAATCCCATGGATCGGGTTGATCAGCTGGTCAAACTGACGCGGCACACCCCTATTATCGACTGGTTGTGCCAGGAAAATGGAGGCTACTTTGTCCGAAACCCGGAAAGCTCCTGCGACAAAGGGTATGAGGTGGTTCCTGCTACCCACACGATTGTTCAACAATTCGCCAGCCTTCTGAACGTGGTTTCCCAGGCGGCTGAGGACAATACCATCACGCCGGACGAATCTGCCGAGATCCGTGTGATGTGGGATAAGTTGAAGTCCTACTGCGAAGGTTTCGTCCGTTGCTGCGAGGAGGGCGACTTTGAGCAAATTCAAAATCAGCTGGCAGCTGGTAAAACCCCCTGAACGGAGTGCCCTCGTCGGTTTCTTTCCCCGCCACCCCGGCGCGCTGCTGGGCTGAGATCAATCTGCTCGCTCTACAGGCGAACGCAGAGCATTGCCTTGGTTTAGCGACCGAGTCGGAGAGCCAGATTATGGCGATCGTAAAGGCCGATGGCTACGGTCATGGCCTGGCCGAGGTCGTCCAGACGCTTCAGAGAATAACCGATTGGTTTGGAGTGGCCAATCTGTGGGAGGCAAAGACTGCGAAGTCCGTAGCTCCGGACAGTAATATTTTGATTCTGAGCCCGTTGATTCCCTCTGAACGATGCGAGGCAGTGGCAGACAGGTTTCATGTAACAGTGTCCGGCAAAACAGAGATTCTGGAATACCAAAAGGCGGCTCATGACTGCGGTCGAGTGGCAAAGTTGCATATTGCCCTCGACACCGGGATGGGTCGCATGGGGGCACCTGTGGGGCAATTGGATGAGCTACTTCAGGCCATTGAAAACTCCGAGCACTGTGAGCTTTGCGGTATTGCCTCTCACTTTCCCTCTGCTGACGAAGACAAAGCATTTACCCGTGAACAAATCGAACAGTTTCGAAAGTTGATCCCGGCGAACGCAACTTGTCACATACACCTGGCGAACAGCGCCGGACTTCTCGGATTTCACAACGACATCGACTTCGCTACTCTCGCCCGCCCCGGACTGGCGCTCTATGGAGTATCGCCACTTGCAGAATTCCAACAATCCCTGCAACCGGTTCTCACCTGGAAATCCCGGGTTACGCTGGTGCGTGAAATGAAACGGGGCGACACCATCAGCTATGGTCGAACGTTTTCCTGCCCGGAGGATTGCCGGGTCGCAACGCTCTCGGTCGGTTATGGAGATGGCTATCCGCGCAGCCTCACGGGATCCGGGGCAGATGTTTTGATTCAAGGGCAGCGCTGTCCCCTTCTCGGCCGGGTAACAATGGATCAAATCGTTGTCGATGTAAGCCATTTGCAACAGATCGAGCCCGGCGACGAAGTTGTCCTCCTTGGTTCGCAGGGAGACGAGTCGATTTCGGCAAATGAACTGGCACAAAAAGCCGCCACGATTCCGTGGGAAATTTTCACTGGACTGACTAACCGAGTCGATCGGGTCTACTCCGCTTGAGTGATTCCCGCTGCCTCCACATGGAAGCGATGCGCTTCCCGGAACTCGTCGTCCAACCAGTCGAGATTCGTTGTCGTGATCAACTTTTGCGAATCGGCGGGCCACGCAGCCATCAGAGCGTTTCTTCGTTCCGGGTCGAGTTCACCAAATACATCATCGATCAACAACAGCGGGGCCTGGCGCTGCATTTCGACAAACAATCGAGTCTGAGCCAGCTTCAACGACAGCGCCAACGTCCTCTGCTGGCCTTCGCTGGCAAACTTCGCAGCAGGCATTTCGTTGAGTAGCAAAGCCAGATCATCCAGATGAGGCCCAAACAACGTTCGCCTTTTTTTGAATTCATTGTCCCGATTCGCGAGCAGGGATTCCCCGATTTCATCGTCTGGTCCGGATGCTGATTCATAAACCAAACGAATCTCTTCACCACCGCAGCTGATCTCCTTCTGCGCCGCGTTGGCAAAAGGTGAAAGCTGCGTCACGATTTCCCTGCGGACCTGAGTGATCACCTTCCCCTGTTCATCCAGGATGCGGGTGTAGGCATCGATTTCCGGCCACTTTGGCGAGGCATCGCGCTTAAGTAAAAAATTACGTGAGCGCAGCGCCTTCTCGTAAGCCTTCAGCGCCGGCAAATAAGGAGGGAACAACTGGGAAGCGATAAAATCCAGGTAACGCCGTCGCCCTTCTCCACCACCGCGGACCAAAGCCAGATCATCATTCGCCATCCAGACCACCAAAGAAGAATAGCGCAGGTAGGCGGCACCTCGCCCCTGATGCTCGCCATCGACGAACAGCCGTCGTCGTCCTTTGCGATGCTGGATGCGCAATTCACTCTCGTCATGAGGGGCGGACAGAGTTCCACCGACGGCAAATTCCTCACCGCCGAACTTCGCGCAATCCGCCAACGCAGAAGTTCGCGGGCTCTGTAGTCGTAGCAAAACACACATCGCCTCGAGAATAGAAGTCTTGCCCTGAGCATTGTTGCCATGAAACAGCGAAATACCCGGCTCCAGTTTGACTCGTAGAGAGTCAAAACACCGAAACTGATTCAGGTTGAGCGTGGACAAATACATGAGCCCGGAAAAGCGAACTTCTCACGTTTCGTTTTCAAGTCCATGAGGAAACAGCATTCGCCAGACTGGCGCAATTCATTTGCAATGAGTCTCAATCTGTCGCTTCGTTGCCCCGATGGAAGAAAATCCTTTTCGCGAAGACGATCTTGATATGCGCAACCGCCCGGAAGCCTGTGTGTTGGTCATTTTTGGTGCCACCGGAGATCTGACTCACCGCAAACTAATTCCGGCACTCTACAACCTTGCTGCCGATGGCGACTTGCCGGTAGGCCTAAAAGTAGTCGGTTTTGCGCGCCGCGAGAAAACCGATGAAATCTTTCGCGAAGGACTCGAGGAATTAAACAAAAAAGTCTCCCGCCAGGGTCACGACGACGGCCTCTGGGAACAGTTCGCGCAAAGCATCACCTATCACGAGAGCAATTTTAACGACGCAGAGGGGTATCATCGTCTCAAGGAACGCCTCGACAAAATGGAAGAGGAAGGCGCCAGCCCGAATCGGTTGTTTTACCTCGCTTCGGCACCCGAGTTTTTTGACGACATTCTTCTGCACCTGAAAGATTCCGGGCTCAACGAATCGAAAAACGGATGGTGCCGCGCTGTGGTGGAAAAGCCCTTCGGCACTGATCTCGCAACCGCCCAGCACTTGAATCAAACGGTCAACAACACCTTTCAGGAGCGCGATACTTATCGGATCGACCACTACCTTGGCAAAGAGACCGCGCAGAACATCATGGTCCTGCGCTTTGCCAATGCCCTGTTTGAACTACTTTGGAACAACCGCTGCATCGACCACATACAAGTCACCTGTGCCGAGCACTTTGGTATGGAAGGTGGCCGCGGTGGCTACTACGACAAGTCCGGCGCGCTTCGCGATATGGTGCAAAATCACCTCTTGCAGCTGGTTAGCCTGATTGCCATGGAACCTCCCGCCGACCTGAGCGCAGACGGCGTCCGGGACGAAAAGGTGAAAGTGATGAAGTGCCTCCGACCGCTTACTCCGGAAGACGTAGCGGAAAACGTCGTGCGAGCTCAGTACACCGCCGGAACCGTGAATGGCGAAGAAGTTCCCGCTTATCGGCGCGAAGATCGCGTGGATCCCGGATCGATGACAGAGAGTTACGTAGCTCTGCGGATTTTCATCGATAACTGGCGCTGGGAAGGTGTGCCGTTTTACGTGCGCATGGGCAAACGCCTGCCGAAAAAAGGCACCGAGATTTCCATTCATTTCAAACACGCACCCAACGTGCTTTTCAATGCACTGAGCGGCGCCGAAGCAATGCCGGGGAACGTGTTGGTGATCCGGATTCAGCCAGACGAAGGAATTTCGCTGGGCATGCGATCTAAACGTCCGGGACCCGCTGCGTTGCTACAACCGGTGAAGATGGACTTTCGCTATCAGACCAGTTTCGGCAAAAGCAGTCCCGAGGCATACGAGCGTCTGCTGCTCGATTCTATGGCCGGGGACGCGACCCTGTTCGCCCGGAAAGATGAAGTGGAAACTGCTTGGAAATACATCGATCAGATCGAAGACGCCTGGCACAAGTCCAGTGACCCACCGAAGATGGCAGAATACCCGGCCGGCTCGTGGGGACCGAAAGAGGCGGATTTGCTGATCGAGCAGGACGGCCGCGAGTGGCGGCGATTGTAACGGGATTATTTGCGCCGCAGTGTCACTACACACTCCAGATGCCTGGTCTGCGGAAACAGATCGAACGGTTGAATCTTCTCGATCTCGAAAGCATCTCTCAACAATTCCAAATCGCGAACCTGTGTTGCGGGGTTGCACGAAACATAGACTACCCGGGCCGGGCCAAAGTCGATCAATTGCTGCAAAAACTCCGGACTGCTTCCCTTGCGTGGCGGATCGATCACGACGGCGCATTGCTCCGGTGGAAACTCCACTTCGGAAAAAATTGAAGTCGCGTCGCCCTGAATGAACCGGCAATTCTCGATATCGTTTTGCTCAGCGTTTCGGCGTGCCCAGTCGATGGAGGATTCGCTGATCTCGATCCCCACTGTCTCCGAGAAACGGGAAGCGCCACTCAAGCAAAACAGACCGGAACCGCAATAGGCATCGATCAAATAGGGTACAGTCGACGACCCAACCCTGTTAGGTCCCTGACCTAACCCTGTTGAGTCAGGGGCACCCAGTGCTTCGTTCACGACGTGGTCAGCGAAGGCAGGAAGAATATGCGGGTTGTTCTGAAAAAATTCGCCGGCGTGAAAGGAAAACCTCAAGTCTCCCACCATTTGCTCGCACATTACGGTGTGATCGGTACAAACTTCCCCGTCGAGTGAATCGCGCAGCAACAGGGTGGCTCCTTTTTTATAAAAAGCAGCACGCTCATGAGCTTCGCGTCGAACCTCGATCAGCTTTTCGTTAATCGTCTCCGATGCGATCGGGCAATGTTCGACATCGATAATCTGTCCACGGCGACCCTGCAGCAGAAAACCGATCGCAGAAATTTTGCCATCGCGCGGACGCTGAAAGTGCGGTGTGATCTTGGATCGGTAGCCGTATTCCACCGGAGAGGCATGCACAGGATTTACCGGGAACTCGATTCCCGCCATTCGTTGCAAAAGCTCGCCAACTTGCTCCTGTTTCCAGCGAAGCTGAGCTTCGTAGGACAAGTTCTGATATTGGCATCCTCCACATTGTCCGAACAAATCACAGCGCGGATCGACTCGTTCCGGACTGGGTTTGCGAACTTCGATCAGGTCGGCATCGGAATAGGTCTTGGTATTTCGATAAACGCGAGCCAGCACGGTTTCACCGGGCAGGGCGAAAGGCACGAACACCACCCAGTCATTCACTCTTCCCACCCCGTGACCTAGATTGGTGAGAGAATCGATCTCCAACTCGACTTCCTCGTGATAGTCGAAGGGCTCAGGATGAAATTTTTTCGGGCGGCGTGACATACGAAATATTGGTGATTGCCAATCGGGCGGATTGTCGCGCTGCTCGCCAAATTCAGCAAGTGGAACATCCCGCGTTTCCTTTCCGGATGGGACTTGTGCCGTCGAAAAACCACCGATACAGTTCGGGCCAGTTTTTTTACTCTATGAAAGCAATCTACTTCGCCCTCGGAATCGCCGCATTGGCTGTCCTCCCATCCTGTGAACAGGCTACCGGCCAGGCACAAGCAACAGAAGAATGGACGTCCTTGTTTGACGGAAAAACCCTCAACGGCTGGAAACCTTCGACTTTGGGAACAGCAACCTACGAAGTCGTTGACGGAGCAATCCGCGGTGAAACGGTAGAAGGCAGCCCAAACACCTTCCTGATCAGCGAAAAGCAATACGGCGACTTCGAGCTGCAGTTCGAGGTGAAAGTGCACGACTCACTGAACTCCGGCTGCCAGATTCGCTCTCGTGAGAAGACCGAAGAAGATTTGGCCAACACTGGCAAAAACGGGAAACCCGCTAAGGATCTGAATCGCCTCCATGGTCCTCAAGTCGAAATTGAATCCTCACCCGGACAGTCTGCCTACATTTATGGCGAAGCCACCGGTCGCGGCTGGTTGTCACCCGAGCCGCAGGATAAGGAGCATTCTCATGATTTCATGAAAAACGGAGAGTGGAATCAGTTCCGAATCGTAGCGAAAGGCGTGCGCATCCAGACCTTCATTAACGGCAATGCCGTCGCCGACCTCAGCGATGAGGGAATCTACAAGACGCATCCCAAGGGTCACATCGGCCTTCAGGTTCACGGCATCAAGAAAGGCACCGGCCCGTTTGATGTGGCCTGGCGCAATATCAAAATCAAGGAGCTGTAAGTTTTCCTGCTATCGCAGAAGATTCAGCAAGTCGCCCGGCGTTGCCAGAATTTCGGTAGCGCCGGCCTGCTGGAGCTCTTCTGTAGAACGAAACCCCCACTCCACCCCGACTGCCTGCATGCCCGCATTGACTGCGGTCATCATATCGACGTCGGAGTCGCCGACAAACAGGCAGCGCTCAGGTGGGAGACCCAATTTTTCCGCAGCTTCCAGAGCACCCTGGGGATGAGGTTTCTTTTCTGCTCCTTCCCGGTGGCCCAGCACAGCGCTCCATTCCCAGTCCGGGAGGAACTCTTCTACACACTTCACGGTAAAGTCGTGTGATTTGTTGGAGACGACTCCAATCGGGATTCCAGTTTTCTCCAGCTCAGTGAGCAATTCCCGAATGCCGGGAAACGCACAGGTCGTGTTGGTCCAATTGCGGCCATAAGCGGCGCGATACTCAGCAAGCGCTTCGGCAATTTCTTCTTCCGTCTCCGGGCGATCTGCTTCGGGAAAAATCGTGCAAATCAAATTGGTCATCCCGTTTCCGATAAAGGTCTTGTACGCTTCTTTGGAATGGGTCGGACATCCTCGTGCAGCAAGGACTTCGTTCCCCGAGGTAGCCAAATCCTCCAGAGTATCGAGAAGAGTTCCGTCGAGATCAAACAGGACGCCAAAGTGTGTCATGCAAACGGATACCGGTGTTTCACGAATCCACCAATAAAAAAGGCAACCCCGTCGCAACGGGATTGCCTTTCGAAAGATTTACAGGAAGAAGAAATCAGGATTTTTTCTGCCACTTTTTCAAGGCACCTTCAGGATCGCCGCTCACATCGCTGCGACCGTCTGCGGTAACCAGATTTCCTTCTGCATCCAGAACGATGAGAGCAGGAATACCGCGAACGCCGTACTTCTCAGCCAGCTTTTGGGTATCTTCGCTGCGCGCACCCGGGATGGTGAGCCACTTCATCTCGGCTTCATCGATATACTTGGATTTCTCCTCATCGGAATTGTCGAGAGAGGCGAACACGATTTCGAAATCGTTCTCTGCATTGGCGTCACGAAATTTCACCAGCGACGGAGTAAACATCCGGCACGGAGGGCACCAGTGAGCGGAGAAATACAAAGCAACGGTTTTCCCTTTCAGGTCAGCAGCATCCACTTCTTCGCCTTTAGCATTGTGCAATTTGGCAGGAAGGATTTCCGTGACTGACTTATCCTGTCCGAACGAAACGGAAGTAGCCAGAAGGGCCGCGAGAGGTAATAGAATTCGGAGTGTTTTCATAGCGTTGATACAAATAAGACGTTTCAGCATCGGTTTTCTTTCAGTTTTTTTCCAACCTTGTTTTCACCAGGTAGAAGTCTGCTGAGGAAGTGACGTCAGTAATGTTGTTCTCTTTCGAGAGAGTCGTGCCATACACACCCACCACCGCAATTGATCCATCGCGGCATTCGATCACATCGTATCCCGCCTCGCCGCTGGTTTCGGAGTTCACCCCAAAATACTTTGGACCGGCGATGATTTCGCCCTTTTCGTTGACCCGAACCATCGACAGCAGGTGAGTGCCCTCTCTTCCGGATCGTCCGGCGATGATGTAGCTGCCGTCACGACACTGGGTCATCGCCTGCCCGTAGTTGGATACGGCCGTTTTCGGATCGACCCGGGCGTGGAGAATCGGTGTGGTGATGTCTTTCGGGTCGAGACGCAAAAACAGGTAGTGGCCGCGCCCACCGGAACCGAGCATTCCGGTGATCACCAGTTCGCCGTCCCGGTTCAAAAGAATTCGTCGTCCCTTGTTGGTGCTTTTATCGATCAAATGGATGTGCTGCTTGAGTAGTTTTCCTTCGGCACTCCAGTGAGCGACAAAGATTCCTTTGCCCGGTCCGTTTTGCCCGACCATGAAGTAATCTCCTGCCGGACCCTGCACCGCGCTTTTGATGTAGTGCATGTTTTCCAATGCCGGAGTGGCCCATTCGGTTTTCAGCTCCGGGTCGAGCTTGGTGAGAAAGCCATTCATGCTTTCCTTGCAGGCTACGAGATAGCCACCATCCGCAGTTTGGATCGCATCGTTTGCAGAAGTCGGACGATTGGTTGAGTCGGAAACATTTCCGCGGTCATTGACGAAGTTGCCGTCGCTGTCAGTGAAAATGATGCTGGCTCCCGAGCCCTTGCGATTTCCGGCGATGACAAAAAGGTCGTCTTTCACTTGGCGAATCCGACCCGCATGCGTGAAACCCGGGATGTCGATCCGCTTTAGCGGCTTCCCGGCGGCATCGGTGACGATCAGCAGCGCTTTCCGGTTGTAACTGTCTACCTTTTCATCGAGCAGGTGTTCGCCGACCAGAAGAAAGCCCCCGTCTTTTCGCTCCGTCAGGCTCCAGCCGACATCGCCGAGATTACTGTCGGCCTCGGTTCCATCGAAGTGGATCTCGATTTCGTTGGCTTTGATTGCGGTGGTAACGAACAGAAGGAAAACAAGGA
>JAHDCN010000257.1 GCA_020629815.1 Verrucomicrobiota bacterium | reverse complement strand
GTGGCCTTCCTTTTTCTTCAAAAGATGGACGAGATCGATTTGATCGGAATATTCGTTTTTCTGTTGCTGGTCGTGCCGTTCTTCTTGTTTTGGGGAATGTGGACGCTTTGGATGGGCAAGCAGACGCTGGCTCTTTGGATGGAGCTTGATATCGGCTTTGGAATGTTTCGTCCAAAGGTTGCCTTTGTTGCAGAATGCTGCGGGATAGCCGCATTCCTTTTACCGGCATTTGTGTCTGCCTACAAAAGGGGAGAGCTATAGAACCTTTGGGCCACCTGTCGATCAGCTTTTCGCCAAAAGCTTAGCTCGCTCTATGGCGCGCAGCATCCCTTTGGCCTTGTTTACGGTTTCGTCGTATTCGTTTTCCGGAACGGAATCTGCGACTACACCGGCACCTGCCTGCACATAGGCCTTTCCACCTTTTACGACAACGGTTCGCAGAGCGATGCAACTGTCGTGATTGCCGTCGTAACCAAAGTATCCGACCGCTCCGGCATAAGCACCGCGTTTGGATTGCTCGAGCTCATTGATGATTTGCATGGCCCTGACCTTAGGGCTGCCACTGACGGTTCCCGCTGGAAACGTAGCCCGCATCACATCATAGGCATTGTGCTCGTTGCTCAATTGCCCGTGTACGTTGGAAACGATGTGCATCACATGGCTGTAGCGCTCGATAATTTTCAGTTCGCTCACCTCTACGGATTCGTATTCGGCGACGCGCCCGACATCGTTGCGTGCCAGATCAACCAACATAACGTGTTCCGCTAATTCTTTCGGATCACTCAGCAGGTCTTTCTCAAGGGCTTCGTCCTCTTCCTGCGTTTTTCCACGCCAGCGGGTGCCGGCGATTGGGCGAATCTTAATCTTCCCGTCGATTGCCTGCACATGGACTTCTGGCGAGCTGCCGACTAGGGCAAACTCATCATCGAACTGCAGGCAAAACATGTAAGGTGAAGGGTTCACATGTCGCAGGGAGCGATAGAGATCAATCGGTGTGCCAGCGTATTCTGTTTCAAAGCGCTGTGAGGGCACGACCTGAAAAGCATCGCCTGCGTGGATGTATTCCTTTACCGAATCGACGGCGGTTTCATATTGCTCCTTTGTCGTGTTGCTCTTCAGGGAAATCTCGCCCGGCTCCTCCATTAGGGAGAAAGGGGCAACGTTCGCGGGTTTCGACAAGACATTGATAGTAGACTCGATCTGGTCGCGGGCGAAGTCGTAGGCTTCTTGCAACGAGTCAAAGTCATCTGTGCAGATATTTGCGACAACCTGCAGCTTCCGAAATCTGTGATCGAAAATCACAATCGTATCGGCAATCACAAAAGCGAGATCAGGCAGTCCTAGCGAATCCGCTGGTGGCGCCGGGACGGTAGGCTCGAAAAAGCGCACCATATCGTAAGCGAGAAAGCCAACAGCTCCGCCGGAGAAAACGGGTAACCCATCGACTTCCACCGGCCGAAATGCAGCCATCAAGCGTTCTACTTCAGACAGTGGGTCGCCGGCTGCTTCTTCCAGGTGGTAGCTTGAATATTCCGTCTCGCCGCGCTCCCGCACCTGCATGTCGCGGCCATTGGCGCGAATCTCCAAACGGGGATTGGCCCCCAGAAAAGAGAACCTCCCGATTTGATCACTCTTTTCGGCTGACTCTAACAAAAAACAAGGGCCGGCGCTGTCGCTGTTGAGCTTTTGAAAAGCGGAGACAGGAGTTTCATAATCTGCTGCCAACTCGGTCCAAACCGGAATCAGGTTCCCCTGATCAGCAAGGTTCGAGAAGTCTTCGAAAGATGGCTTCAGAATGCTCATAAAATGGAACCCTTCCTATACCCGATTCGGCGCAAATATCCAACGCGAGCTGGATCAAAATGCCCACTCAGTCTGCTTCCACTGAATATCGGGATCGGAATAGTTTTGGCGACCAGTTAGCGAGATTTCCACATTCTCTTGTGGTGGCTTGGTGGCAGCCTGGCGTAAGGGCAGGGGAATCTTCCGGTCGGCACATTCCACGGTGACGTCGGTGTAGCCACACTTTTGCAGCCGCTCTGAAATGACTTTTGCCGCGAGATCGGGCGTATTGCAGTCGCTACTGAGGTGCCCGAGCACTACCTGACAAAGATTGTCGCTGGCAATTTTCTCCACCAGTTCGGCTGTTTGCTCATTGGAGAGGTGGCCGTGACGATTACTGATCCGCTGCTTGGTCGACCAGGGGCGGATGGTATCATTCTGCAACATCACATCGTCGTAGTTGCACTCCGTGTAAAGGGAATCAACGCCACGCAAGTGATCGATGATCATATGCGTCACATGACCCACATCGCTGAGTACACCGAGACTGCTTTCCTGATCTCTGAGAACAAAACCGACGGGATCGACGGCATCGTGAGGAACCGAAAAGCTTTGCACCCCAATGTCACCGATTTTGAATTGAGAGCCCGATTCGAAATGATTCCAAATGACTTCGGACCGAACGGATTCCCGCACCATTTCGCAGGTATGGGCCGTGCCGTAAATGGGTAATTTGCGTTTCCGGCAGAAAACATCAATTCCGCGGGCGTGGTCGCCGTGTTCGTGAGTGAGCAAAATTCCCGAAATTGAATCGGGATCTATTCCCAGCAATTCGAGTCGAACACAGAGCTGTTTGGCGGAAAGACCGGCATCGATCAGGATGCGGGTATCGTTGAGGCACACGACACCGCTGTTCCCAGAGCTTCCGCTTCCTAACACCGCAAATTCCAGCATTCCTCGGTCAGCTTAGGTAGTTAAGGGGGCTAAACAAATAGAATTTGAAGAATTTTTCCCGCTTCACTGTTCAGTTTTCCGGCACAGGAGAGATTACAGTCCCGGGAGTGCGTTCTTTGCGAATCTGCGATTGATGAATCCAATGTTCAGTCCCTCTCAACGCACCGGAATCGATGAGGATACGTAAGGTCTCGGAGCGGACTTCCTGAACCGTTACCTCCAGCTGGCCAAAAACCCGGCGAACCCCAAAACTTTCCAAATCTTTCACCTGAGCTCTGCTCTTGCGTGAAGGGGCGGTGAGGAAGAATCGCCGCAAACCTTCCTTGGTTTCCGCGAGATACACCGGAGAGGTGGCATTGCCAATTTGCAGAATTTCCCCGGCAGACAGATCAGAGCTGCCTTGATAATCGGGAAACCCTTTGAGGGCGTGTTGAATGCCGAAATTCGAAGCAATCCACACTCCATAAACAAACAGGGTAGCAATCGCGAGGTAGCCAATGATCGCAATCAGGCCCGTGCCGCGCTTCTTCGGTTTCTGAGGAGCTTCCACTTCCTCTGTCGCAACAGGAGTGTCCCCGGAAAAGGCTGGCGGGGTCTTCGACATACTACTTTTTGTTGCGACTGGCGAGTTGTTCACTTCCGGCATCGAGAATCTCGCGTTCTTTTTTAGTCAGGCTGTGCATGCCTTTTTCGCTGATCTTGTCGAGGATCGCGTCAACATCAGAGGCTGATGGAGTTTTAGCCTTATCCTTTTGCTTCTTCTCTTTTTTCTTTTTTGGTTTCGGCGACTGCTCGCTATCGGGAACAATGCTGATACCAAAATTGGAAAAGAAATTTTGTAAGTGGCGGATAAAAATCCAGCCCATTCCCAAACCACCCAGGTGAGCCAAAACTGCGGTCGAACTCGCCGTCCCGTCAGGCAGGATTCGTGGCCCGGACACCAGTTGTAAACCAAAGGTCACCACATTCACTGCGATGACGATCAGCACGATTTGAAGCATCGTCATGGAGACGGGCAGGATAAAAAACAGCAGAAAGTTGATGCGCTCTCTGGGAATTACTGTCGCAGCTGCTCCGAGCATTCCCATCAGAGAGGCAGATGCTCCGACAATCGGGCTTCCAGCCGATCCGGTTAGGAAGTTGTAGCCTAATTGAACCGCTCCTCCGAACAGACCGGCTAGCAGATAAATCCACACCGTTTTTCGAGGTCCGACCAACCGCAGCAACATTCGGCCGATGAAGAATACGCCGACCATGTTAAACAGCAGATGCAGCAAATGAGCATGCGAAAACTGGTAAGTGAGAAATTGATATACCCGACCCTGCAGAATACTGACGTCCGACAAGGCAAGCCAAGCCTTCTCATTCAAGCGGGACAAATGTTCCGCCAGGAAAACAGAGCAATTGATGACTATCAGCCAGGTGATCACAGACCAACTGCCCGGGCCACTGCCGCCTTTTCGCGAATTCTCATCACGCATGTAGTCACGGGAATAGATACTCATCTCTCTCGAATACGGTAAGCCACAGCAGGGAACTCAGGCAAACGGGAACTTCAGGCTCCGAAAAAAGTTTTTATTTGTTGTTGAAAGAAGTAAGGAGGTGTTAATGGTTAACTGATTCTCAAAAATGACAACTGCCGGTTATTTGACACTCATTATCATCCTCGTTTTCGTTGCAATTGTGCTTGTTTTGCTGCGTCGGCGCAACAACGAACCTGCTG
>JAHDCN010000007.1:19904-26930 GCA_020629815.1 Verrucomicrobiota bacterium | reverse complement strand
CGTCAGGCTCATAACCTGAAGGTCGCTGGTTCAAATCCGGCTCCCGCAACCAATTTAAAGCCCTGTAGCTCAGCGAGTTACAGGGCTTTTTGCTTAATAGATCAAATTTCTAAAATGCAGCAAAATGCAGCGAAAAACCGTTAAGATGCGCAATGTATTGCACGACCTATTGCACGACAAATATTGAGGCGCGTCGCAAGGAAAATGAGTGCTAGCGCTAGTCAGACCGTGTAAAGGGTCCAGGCAGAGCTTTCATTTTGATTTGGGAACTGAATTTTGAATCGGGTGTGTTCGAAACTTGCCCGTTGGACTCGTGTAGTTCGGCGACTTTGTTGCCCATAAAAGATAACGCTCGATGCACAATGGCGATGGAGTTCCCCGTCAATATAGCTGCTGTTTATTGCGATCTTAGGGGACTTTTTCTTTTTAGGGTTGTAGCAAATTTAGACTGGTTCTTGAGGCCATTTTTTCAACTTCGCGGTCGCAAATCTCTCTTGACACGAAGCTCCCACTTCGCTAAAGCCTTGCAGGTTGAAACGGTTTGTTTCCATATTCCTCTTGTTGGGTTTTGCGCAACTTCAGCTTCTCGGCGGAGTCGGTTTGAAGGGGTGTGATGTGCTCGAATGGCTGGGAATTGATGTCCACCCCAAACATCACCAATGCGAATCTCATAAACCTTCTTCTCCAGAAGAAGAATCAGAAGACTTCTGCAGCTCGGTTGAGTTGGATTGTGTTTGCGCCACTCTCGTATCGCTTCCTGTCGCCGCTACGGAAACGCGGGCTCCTGTTGGGTCAACTACAGGCAAGCTTCTATCCTCCCGTTCGGAGCATGGGAAATTTGTGTCTAAACCCTGTATAGGTTGGAATCGAGGACCTCCCCGGTTGCCACCGCGCCATGCGCAGGCATGCTCGCTTCTACAGCGATTCCAAGTTTGATTTTCGGCTGTTCCAGAATGCCGCTCGATTTTCATTGAGCGTCCTTTCTGCGGTTTGAGGTTTCGTTTTTCTACGAGCCTTGATTCAGGTTTTACGGTTTCCTGCCCTGTATTCTTCAACAGGGAATTGATTCGTGCTTAGTCAATATTCTCGCTTATATGCCTTTCTCCAAGACACTTCGATTTTCTTTGCCAGTCCGTTTGCTAGCGGTCGGCTTGTTGTCCTGTACTCCAGAGGCATTGGCAGGGGGAGTTTCGCTCTCCCGCGATGAAGCAATCGCCTTTTCTCTGAAAAATAACCGGGAGATTCAACTAACAACATTTGAGGCGCAGAAAGCCCGTTCACGGATGCATTGGTCCGGCCGCTGGGAGAATCCAGAATTGGCGATGTCTTTGAGCAATGATCACCACGGCGAACGGGAAGGTGAAGGTTCATTCGACGTTGCATTGTCTCAACAATTTCCTCTCACCGCACGCCTTTCAAAAGAGCGGCAGTTGAGGCGCTACCAAGTGGTTCTCGCTGATGCGGAGATCGCTGAAAAAAAGCGCCAGATTGCTGGAGAAGTAGACCGGGCATTTGTCGCCGTATTGCTAACGAAAGAGCAAGCATTGCGACAGAGAAAGCAAGTCTCGCTGAAAGCGGAGAAAGTAAGATTTCTCAAGAAAAATTTGCCCACAGGTCAGGTTTCCTTGCTCGATGTGAATCAAGCAGTGCTCGAAGAGCAAATCTTGAGACAGGAAATTGCCGGAAAGGATGCGGTGGTCGTGCAAAAAATGCTGGCGTTGAAAAACTTGCTCGGTATGGAACCCACTCAATCACTATCGCTGCGCGGACAGCTGCAATTGCCCGCTGTTGCTCCCCGGGCCCGGACTGCGGAGAGTCACATTCTCGGGCAGCGACCGGATTATTTATTAGCTATCGCACGAGTGGATGAAGCGGAAGCTGCCGTAATTCTGGAAAAATCCAAAAACTGGCAAGACGCAACAGTAAGCGTTTTTGTCCAACGCGAGCGAGTCAATGATGAACCGATAGGTTTAGTGCGTAACAAAATCGCAGGCGTAGGTTTTTCACTACCGTTGCCTTTTCGAAAAAAGAATGAGAGTGGACGGGAGTTGGCACAGATTGATCGGGAAGCTGCAGGAAAAGGCGTCGAAGCCGTGCGGTTACGTATTCGAACTGAGTATGAAGCAGCATTTCAGCAAAGGCTTTCAGCTTGGCACGTAGCGAAGCGTGGCAGCGGCGACTTGATCGACCTCGCTAATAAAAACCTTGGCGATATCCGCAACGCTTACTCTCAAGGGCAAGCAAGTTATGTTCAAGTAAAAGACGCCGAGGAACAACTGCTCAAGTTACAAAATGATCAGTTTGATTCAATCGCTGCCTACCACACTGCAGAAGCAGAGATCCGAAGTATCACAGGAGCATACCCCGGCATGAAGGTGTCGACTCTTGCGAAACCCAAATAAAACGAATCTGAATGAATCAGAATTTCCCTAACCCGCTGTCAATAATCTTGCTTATTGCAATAATCTTTTTGTCTATCCCGCCCGGTGCTACGGCAGAAGACCTGATCAATGTCGATCGCGCCGCCAACACTGTCATCCTCGACGAAGTCAGCGCAACCAATCTGAAAATTGAAACTGTTCTTGCTGAAGAGGCTGATTTCGAATCGACTGTCTACGCAATCGGTCGACTCGCCGAAGTAGAGGGAACCCGCTCGGTCGTTTCATCCCGTATCGAGGGACGAATCGTCGAACTTCTTGTGAACCCCGGTGACTCCGTGAAAAAAGGGAATGTTGTCGCGAGGGTAGAAGCCCGGGTCATCGGAGATCCTCCTCCGGTCATTGATCTGAAAGCGTTGCAAGATGGTAAGGTGGTTGGCAGCCACTTCCATCTCGGTGAACCGATAGAGCCTTCGACTGATTTGATCAGCATTGCCAATCACTCGACACTGTGGGCGGTTGCTTCCATCCCGGAAATTGAAGCGGGTGCGGTAAAAATCGGCGCGAGAGCGAGGGTGCGAATACCAGCAATCGGGATGGAGCAAGTGCTGGAAGCAACCTTAGAGCGTTTTGCCTCGGAAGCCGATCAGGTGGCGGGCTCCGTCTTGGGATTTTTCCGAATCGACAATTCAGAAGGATTGCTGCGCCCTGGGTTGCGCGCAGAGTTTTCCATTGTTACGAGCGAAAGAAAAAACGTGTTAGCGGTTCCGAAATCCGCGATTCAGGGCTCGGCAACGAAACGGCAGGTATTTGTCACTGACTTCGATATTCCCTACGCCTATGTCAAAGCACCTGTGGTCTTGGGCGAAGAAAACGACGAACTCGTCGAGGTAATTAGCGGCTTGTTTCCCGGAGACGAAGTGGTAACTCGCGGTGCCTATGCATTGAGCCACGCCGGAGCTGGCAGTGGCATGTCTTTGAAAGAAGCGCTCGATCTCGCACATGGGCACGAACATAACGAAGATGGTTCGGAAATGACCGCCGAGCAACGAGCGGCGCGGGAAGCCGAAAAAGCAGCGGCTCGGGGCGAGGTGCCTGGCAGTTCAGGAAGTGGCTCTCTCTTCTCCCCTCCCGGTCTTTACCTTCTGATTTGGACAATCATGGCCACGGTCGGATTTTTGGTTTGTCTGCAGATGGTCATCGCAGGGCGACGTCGAAACCGCAACAGCACCCCTGAGCCAGCCGACTAATTATGTTGAATCACCTCATTCGCTTTTCTCTGGCGCAGCGGGCACTGGTTTTTGTCCTCGCGGTGGTCGTGTTGTTGTTTGGTTTGAAAACGGTAGTCGAGCTGCCAGTCGATGTGTTGCCCGATTTGACCAAGCCAACCGTTACGATCATGACCGAGGCACCGGGTTATGCTCCTGAAGAGGTAGAAACGCTCATCACCATTCCACTCGAAAATGCACTCATGGGAGTAACGGGAGTTACCCGCTTGCGTTCGACGAATGACATTGCGCTTTCCCTGATTTTTGTCGAGTTTGACTGGGACACGGACATCTATCAGGCGCGACAATTTGTGCAACAACGCCTCGGAGGAATCGCGGAGGTTCTGCCCGATGACGTGACTCCCTACATGACACCTGTCGCTTCATTGATGGGTGAAATCATGCTTGTCGGCGTGACTGATCCATCAAGGAAAACACCGGCACGAGATTTGAGAACCATTGCGGATTGGCAGATCGCCCCGGTAATTAAATCGATTCCCGGTGTGGCGGAAGTTTTGGGGATGGGAGGCGGAGTCAAACAGCTTCAGATTCAGCCTAACCCGAATCAGATGCTGGCGCTTGGCGTCACCTTTGATGAATTGCGTAGCGCAGCCGAAAACGCGATTCGCAACACGACAGGCGGATTTTTGACCGAGACACCACAGGAAATCATGGTGCGAAATCTGGCCATGACGACAGATCTTGATGAAGTGGCTGACACCGTAGTGGTCAGACGGAAAGACCGCGCCATCCGCATCGGTGACGTAGCAACCGTTGATTGGGGGATCGAGCCCATGCGAGGCGACGCTGGCTTGGGCTCTCATCACATGTCGGCATATCAGAATGCTGAAGAGGCTGTCGGAACCAGGGGAGTGATCCTTAGCGTCACCAAATCCCCCGGCTTCGATACCGTTCGCCTGACGGATCAGATTGAGGAAAAGCTCGCTACCTTGCGGGAATCGATGCCGCCCGGCACAGAGATCGTTCCAGTGTATCGGCAGAAAGAATTTATCGAAATCGCGATTGGGAATTTGGAGGAAGCCTTGCGAGATGGAGCCATCATGGTGGCGTTGGTGTTGCTTCTTTTTCTGTTTAATGTGCGAGTTACCCTGATCACCTTGACCGCTATTCCGCTTTCTCTGGGAATTGCGATTCTGGTTTTCAAATGGATGGGGTTGAGTGTCAATTCGATGACCCTGGGGGGATTTGCCGTCGCCATTGGTATGGTGGTGGATGACGCCATCGTCGATGTGGAAAACGTGTTTCGCCGACTGCGGGAAAACGCAACAGCCGGAAATCCCGTTTCCCGAAAAGAAGTGATCGCCCAAGCCTCAGCCGAAGTTCGGTCATCGATCCTCTATGCAACAGTGCTGATCATTCTAGTTTTTGTGCCTTTGTTAGGCTTAAGCGGCGTGGAGGGAAGATTGTTCGCGCCGATAGCGATTGCGACCATCGTCAGCATGGCGGCTTCTTTCGTGGTTTCCCTGACGGTGATCCCGGTCTTGAGTTCCTTTTTGCTTCGTCCCAAAGCAGGCAAAGAGCATCGCGACAATGTGATTGTTCGAGGTTTGAAGTGGCTGTTTGAGAAAACGTTACTGCGCTTTTCTCTTTCCCAACCTTTTCTGCTGCTCGCTGCAGTTATCGTAGTCATTGCGATTTCAGGATGGCTGTTTCAGCAAATGGGAGGCAACTTTTTGCCAGCTTTTCGCGAGCCATCAGTAGCGATTGCAACGGCATCGGCACCGGGAACTTCACTCAAGCAAACGACCGAGTTGGCTGACGTCGCCTTGGATCAATTGCTGAAAGTGGATGGCGTCGAAACCGCAGGATACCGCGCAGGTCGTGCCGAGCGAGGCGATCATGTCGTTCCGGTTTCAACCGTGGAGTTTGATGTGGAGTTCGATCCGCAAACCACACGCTCACGCGAAGAGATCGTCGAAGATCTACGCCAAACAATGAAGACGGTTCCCGGCACCTTCAGCGCCGTAAGCGGGCCTTTGGCCGATCGAGTCGGGCATATGCTCAGTGGGATCAATGCCAAGGTCGCAGTGAAAATCTACGGCCCTGATCTGGAAGAGCTCCGCAACCTCGGTGACAAGGTGGTGAAAATCGCTCGTGACATTCCCGGGCTCGAAGAAGCTCGTATGGAGCAACAGGCCCCGGTTCCTCAGATTCGAATCGAAGTGGATCGGGATCGGGCCATTGCTTATGGGGTTCGTCCCGGTGAGTTGAATGAAGAACTTGCCGCTTTGATTGGCGGAGAATCGATCGCCGAAATCTATGAAAATCAACGTATCTACGATTTGGTGATTCGCCTGCCATCTGATCATCGAAATTCGCCCGACGACCTTGGCCGGATTTATATTGATACCATCGACGGCAAGCAAATTCCCGCCAGTTATGTGGCAAATCTCCGCCAGGCGACCGGGCCGAACACGATTCTTCGCGAAAATACCCGTCGTCGTTTTGTCATTGCGATCAATCCGACAACTCCTGATCTGAATTTGGCAGTCGAAACCCTCCAAAAAGAACTCGATGAGAAACTCAACCTTCCACCTGGCTATACGCTGGGGATCGAGGGCGAGTATCAGGCTCAGGCAGCTGCGAAACAACGCATTCTGGTGATGTCGATTGCCATTCTGCTCGTCGTCGTCATTCTGTTATTCAGTTATTTCCGCAGTATAAATCTGGTTCTGTTGGTGTTGATCAACATTCCGATTTCCATGATCGGCGGCATTTTCGCGACTCGCTACGGCTTTCCGTTTTTGGATGCCGAACCACTCAATACCGTCAGCATCGCCACGCTGGTCGGCTTCATCGCGATCTCCGGAATCGCTGCCCGAAACTCGATCATGATGATTTCTCATTACCTGCACCTGATGAAGCACGAAGGCGAACGTTTCACTCGAAAGATGGTCGAGCGAGGCACCAAGGAACGACTTGTGCCCGTTTTGATGACGGCGCTTTCAGCAGGCATTGCCTTGATACCGCTCGTGCTCGCCGCCGACAAACCCGGCAAAGAAATCCTCAACCCCGTCGCCGTCGTGATCGTCGGCGGCCTCATCAGTTCGACCCTGCTTGGTCTGTTAGTCACCCCGGCGATTTTCTACTGGTTCTGCCGCAAATCGGCTGACCACGCCATTCGCCAAAATGCAGCCGCAGCTGGCTGACAAACCCGAATTTCTTTTCAAACCAAACGTCTAAACCTACAAACCAAAAATAAAAATGAAGAAATCCAACATCATACAAACTATCGCAATCGGAACGGCGGCACTCGCCCTCGCATTTACCGGCTGTCAGGAAAAAAAATCCGATGATCCCCATGCTGGCCATGATCACGAAGAACATGAAGGCCACGACCACGACGATCACGACCACGA
>JAHDCN010000007.1:0-19804 GCA_020629815.1 Verrucomicrobiota bacterium | reverse complement strand
CTGGCCATGATCACGAAGAACATGAAGGCCACGACCACGACGATCACGACCACGAAGGCCATGACCATGGTGAGGAAGTGAAACACGTGAAAGACCCCGGGCCAAATGGCGGCCGTGTTTTGACTGAGGTCGAACCGCACATGGAATTTCTGGTCACCAAAGATCGCAAGGTTCAGATCATCCCGCTCACCGAAGACTTGAAGCCGGGAAAGCTGACCGGGCAGACCGCTTCCATCATGGCTGGAGACCGAACTTCACCAACGAAGATGAGTTTCACGGCAGATGGCGATAAGCTCGTTTCTGACATTGCCTTTCCCGAAGGAGATGATTTCCCGCTAGTCCTTCAGCACCGCAGCAGTGCCGACAGTAAGCCCACCACTATTAAGTTTACGATGAATTTCACTGACTGCCCAACCTGCGACTACCTCGAGTATGCCTGTATCTGCGATCACGAGCATTGAGGCAGTTCGAAAATCACTTCGCCTGAAACCATGGTAATACGCAGAACGGATTCACGAGAGGTGAAAATTCCAGGCAATGCTCTTGGGATCCGTTCTGCTCAAATCGCAAACTCCAACTCAGCCTGACTCTGGTGATCATCGTTGAGCTTTTGACAGACCATTTCGCAAAGCGGAAAAACAAAATCATCAGAGATTGCGTAAAAGACTGCAGTGCCTTCTTTCTTTCGTGACACGATTTTCGCCTCATACATGATGCGAAGATGTTTGGAGACATTGGCTTGTGTCATTCCCAGTTGATCAACTAATTCACTGACGTTGCTCGGCCCATCTTTCAAGGCCTGCAAAATCTCCAGACGCGATGCGTCGGAGAAAATCTTGAACATTGCAGCGACCAATTCGAGAGCGTCCCGATCAAGCTGGTTTTTTTCCTTCATAACTATTCAGTTTTATAGTTGACAATGAGCGAAATGCAAATAATTTCGCTAAACAACCATTTAGTTATATAAGAATACAATGAACACCATTCAAGCGAACAATCTGAAGTCAGCCCTCGAAAACGGATTACTGATCGATGTCCGGACACCAGCCGAATATGGCGAAATGCACATTCCCGGATCCCAACTGCACCCGCTGGATCGGCTCGATCACAGTGCGATTCGTCAACTCAGCGAGACAGGCCCGGTCTACGTGCTGTGCCGTAGCGGAAACCGCGCTACTCAAGCGATTCGTGATCTGGAAAAAGGGGGAATCGAAAACCTGCACCTCGTCGAAGGAGGCATCACTGCCTGTGAAACCGAGGGTTTGGAAATGAATCGCGGCAAAAAAGTCATGTCGCTCGAACGTCAGGTTCGCATCGCTGCCGGTGCCTTGATCGTCATCGGTGTGCTCATCGGTTTCTTCGCTCATCCCGCAGGATTTGGCCTCTCCGCCTTTGTCGGCGCAGGTCTGATGTTTGCCGGAATCACCGACTCCTGTGCCATGGGAATGTTAATCGCAAAAATGCCCTGGAACCAACGCTCTGCTTAAGACGAAGCAACAGGGTATGGTCTACGAACCACCCCTATTGACTCACGAACCAACCCTATCAACTCGTTGGGTTAACCCTATTAAGTCAACATTTTCAAACCATCTACCGTTATGTTTCTCAAACAAATCAACGATGAAAACCTTGCTCAATATGCCTACTTGATCGCCTGTCAGCGAACGGGTGAAGCAGTGGTGATCGAACCCGAGCGGGATATCGATCAATATCTCCGTTTGGCGGAAAAACATGGTTTCCAAATTACGGGGATGGCCGAAACGCATATCCACGCTGACTTCCTAAGTGGCTCACTCGAGTTTCTTGCCGGGAACCCCGAGGGGAAGGTTTTTCTTTCTGATGAAGGAACGAAGGATTGGAAATACGAATGGGCTTCCGACTATCCCAATCAGGTGAAATTTCTTCACGACGGAGATTCGTTCGGAGTGGGGAAAATCAAAATCACAGCGTTGCATACCCCCGGCCATACGCCGGAGCACTTGAGTTTTCTGATCGAGGACACCGGCGGCGGAGCGAATGAACCGATGGCTCTGATCTCTGGCGATTTCATTTTTGTCGGCGATGTGGGACGCCCGGATTTGCTGGAATCGGCTGCGGGGCAAAAAGGCGCTCGTGAGCCTTCGGCACGCCAGTTGTTTCGTTCGCTGGAGAAGTTTCAGGCTTTGCCCGATTTTGTTCAGATTCTCCCCGGTCATGGTGCGGGCAGCGCGTGTGGCAAGGATCTCGGGGCGATTCCAAGCTCGACAGTCGGTTACGAAAAGCGGTTCAACCGCCCGATTGTCACCGCGACTCGCGAAGGAGAAGACGCCTTCGTCGCTGGCATTCTCGATGGGCAGCCCGAACCTCCACCCTATTTCGCACGAATGAAGCAATGGAACAAACTCGGTGCGCCCGTGTTGGCAAAATTGCCGGAGCCTGAGAAAATTTCACCCAAGAAGTTGCTGAAGGAATTGGAACAGAATCCAAACATGGTCGTTCTCGACAACTCGCGCTCGAACCGGCGTCAGTTCATGGATGCTCACTTGCCTGGTTCTCTGTTCGCTCCATCCGGAGCAAATTTCAGCGTGGTAGCAGGCTCTTACCTGGAGCCGGATCAGCCCATCGTTCTCATGGTGGAGGATGCCGAAGACCGATTTGAGCTGACCCGCCAATTGATTCGGATCGGTTATGACAAAGTTCACTACTATACTTTATTAGAAGATTGGGAATCGGATCGTGAGTTTCGGGAAATGTTTATATCAACACCGACTATCACGACCCAGGATTTGCACGATGAATTACAAAGTTTTCCTCATACGCAAGTGCTGGATGTGCGAAGCGCGGCTGAGTTCAATACGAGTCACGTCGAGGGAGCGATTCGTATTGGGCATACGCAGGTGAAACGCCAACTCGGTGATATTGAAGCGAAACATTTGGCGGTTCATTGTGGTAGTGGATTGCGTGCATCCTTGGCAGTTCCGTATCTTGAACGGAAAGGATTTCGTGTGACCTATGCGGATGGAGCATTTGCAGATTATCACGCCGGGAAAAACGCAAATGCCTCTGTTTAATGACGGTGGAATGGCTGGCTATCGGTCTGGGTGCCATCGTCGGGATAGCACTCGGCCTGACGGGAGGCGGAGGGGCGATACTCGCCGTGCCTCTGCTGATCTATGGACTTGGCTTTAGCATTGGGGATGCCGCAAGTGTTTCACTAATCGCAGTCGGAGCCGCCGCCTTACTGGGTGGTATTCTTGCTTTGCCGCAGAAGAACGTCAGCCTGCCTGTTATCCTGACTTTGGGCGTAACCGGAATGGTCACGGCACCGGTGGGTGTGATCCTGCGAAAGCAACTTCCGGAGCAATTGATCATTCTATGCTTTGCCGTGCTGATGGTGATCGTCGGAATTCGGATGTGGCGAAGAAAAGTTTCTGCGAACTTGCTTCCAGCAACAGTTTGTCGTCCCGATTCGTCTTCGACGAAAATAAAATGGAGTTGCCGATGCTCGATGGTTTTGCTGATGGCAGGAGCCGTAGTTGGCATCCTATCTGGTGTTTTCGGAGTCGGTGGCGGGTTTCTGATCGTCCCCGCCCTTGTTTTTGTAGCTGGCCTTTCCGCAAGAGCATCTGTCGCGAACTCTCTTTGGATCATAGCTGCTGTGGCGATCTCGGGTTCGACTTTTCATTTCGCGAGCGCCGGGGGAATCGCATCGGAAAAAGGTTGGTGGTTTTTGGCAGGCAGTTGTTTGGGCGTTGGGTTGGGTACGCTTTTGGTGAGAAGGCTTCCTGACCAGAAAGTAAACCGGGGCTTTGCCGTTAGCGCATGGGCGATGGCGGTGTTGATGGTGTTTTCCCAGGGATAGTGAAAAAATATTTTTGAGGGATTTCGAATTCTGCGGTGTATCCCCGCATGAATGACTGACTTTTTTTTCACCTACATTCAATCACTATCAATCTCGCGTGAACTAATGAAAAAGTATTTGCCTGTGATCATCGTCACCCTGCTGACAGCCATTGCTGCGACCGCGAAACAATTCGATGGTCTCACATCGTGGGAAAGCATGAGCTGGATGCATGACTGGATGGGATTCTTTCTGATCGTCTTTGCAATGTTTAAGCTATTTGACCTGAGTGGATTCGCTCGTGGGTTTGCCAAATACGATATGCTCGCAGGGCGTGTCCGCCTCTACGGATTCATATACCCGTTTCTGGAATTGGCGCTTGGACTGGCTTTTCTTGCGTGCTGGAATCCTCCGTTTGTCTATCTGGCAACCATCGCACTGTTTGGGTTTGGAGCCGTTGGTGTCATTTTCGCGTTGATGAAAGGTCTGGACGTCAATTGCGCGTGTCTCGGTACGGCTCTGAAAGTTCCACTGTCGAGTGTCGCTCTGATCGAAGATATGGGGATGGTTCTGATGGCCGGACTGATGCTTTTTTCCGCCTCCTGAAATTTCTGATAAAAAATTGAGGGGTTACGCTGCAATCGGGGTAATACCCATTGAACACTTGATAATGAGACACCTATTCCTAACCTTTTGCCTGCTTTTCTCGGGCCCGCTCGTGCTCGCCTCAAATACGGTCGAATATCGGCTGGATGTTGCTGAAGAGAAGATCGCCCCGGCTGGAAAAAAGGTTAAGGCACTCACTCTGAACGGTGGCATTCCCGGCCCTGTGCTTCGCTTTCGCGTCGGCGATGAGGCGGTGATTCACGTTCACAATCATCTGCCGAAGGAAGAAACGTCCATTCACTGGCACGGTCTGCTACTGCCGAATTCGGAGGATGGCGTCCCCTACCTGACGACTCCGCCGATTCTTGCCGGACAGAGCCGCACGTTCCGATTCCCTCTGACTCACGCGGGCACCTATTGGTATCATTCGCACACCGGATTGCAGGAGCAGCGTGGGGTCTACGGTTCGATTGTGGTCGAGCCACGGGAAGGTCCCTCGGTCGCGGTGGATCGGGATATCGTGTTGCAACTCTCTGATTGGACCAACGAGCGACCGAAAGAAGTGATGCGCACCCTGATGCGGGGCAGCGAATGGTATGCGTTTCAAAAAGGCAATAAGCCTTCGGTGTTGGGAGCGATAAAGGCAGGGTCACTGAAAGACTACGTGGGCAATGCCTGGCAGAAAATGCCACCGATGGATGTGTCGGATGTCTACTACGATGCTTTTTGGATCAATGGAAAATCCAGCTCCGAGATCGATGCCAAGCCCGGTGAACGCATTCGTTTCCGGGTAATCAACGCGGGGGCTTCGAGTTATTTTTATCTGCACTCGGCGGAAGGCCCTCTGACAGTGATCGCCGCCGACGGCCCAGACGTGGAGCCGGTGATGGTAGACCGCTTGCTGATCGGTATGGCCGAGACCTATGATGTGCTGTTCACCGTGCCGCGCCGTGGTTCGTGGGAGATTCGCGCTACGGCTCAGGACAACTCGGGGTCGGCTTCGGTTTTCGTCGGAAAAGGGCGCAAGCACCGCGCTGGAAATCTGCCACGCCCGAATATCTACTCGATGGATGAGATGATGATGGCAGCCCTGAATGATCCGCTGTCGAATCATGCGATGGAAGAAGACATGTCCATGGAACAAAGCATGCCTATGAATCATGGGGAGACTAGTGGTGAAAATGAAGGAATGGCAGAGTCCAATGCCCGTCCGTTACCGCCATATCACAAGCTGCGAGCCAGGGAGTCGACTGCGATCCCTGCAAAGTATCCGCGCAGAAAGATTGAGCTGCGACTCACGGGAGACATGCAACGTTATCTTTGGTCATTCAATGGCAAGACTCTGGCGGAGGACTCGACGATCCGCGTGCGCCGTGGCGAGGTGCTGCAGATGGAATTGGTCAATGACACGATGATGCATCACCCGCTGCACTTGCACGGGCACTTTTTTCGATTGCTGAACGGCCAGGGCGATTTTGCACCGCTTAAGCACACCGTCGATGTGCCACCGATGGCGACGCGCACCATTGAGTTTCTCGCCAATGAGGAGCAGGACTGGTTCTTTCACTGTCACCTGCTGTATCACATGGATGCCGGTATGGCGCGGGTGATCAGCTACGCCGAGCAGGGAGGAGATCACGTGCCGAATCTCGATCCGAAGCTGATCAATCCTTCGTTTTTCTTTCTCAATGGCTCGATCCAGAACCACATGACCATGGGTCGGGCAATGTGGATGAAGGGCCGTGAAGACTTCGTGTTCGCCTGGGACTACGGCTTTCACGAGCACGACGAATACGAGATGGATCTGTTTTGGAGTCACTACTTCAATCCCGATTGGTCGACTCAGCTGGGCTATCGATTTACTAACGATCATGCGGCCGAGGATCGCGCTTTTGCCGGATTCACCTATCGCCTGCCTCTGCTGGTGCGTAGCTCGGCGCAAGTGGATAGCGAGGGCGATTTTCGCTTTGGCTTGGAACGTGAGGTCCCGTTGACCGACCGAATTTCACTCTACGGCGATATCGAATACGACACCAACACCGAGTGGGAATGGGCAGCCGGTGCCGAGTTTTTGCTGTCGAAACAATTTTCGTTGATCGGGGGATTTCACTCTGATCACGGATGGGGCGGAGGCGTTGCCTTTCGCTTCTAACAACCAAACCAACACAACCAAAAATAGAAAAAACAACACCATGAAAAACAACCGAAGAAATACCCTGAAAACCCTACTTGCTGCATGCGCTGTCGCGCTCGGAGCCACGCTGCTGGTGAATGCCAAAGAAGCGCCGCCGAAGAAATACACGCTGAAAACGTGTATCGTCACCGACAACAAGTTGGGATCGATGGGAAAGACATACCGCTTTGTCTACAAAGGCCAGGAAGTGAAGCTGTGCTGCAAGCCTTGCTTGAAGAAGTTTAACAAAAATCCGTCGACTTATTTGGCGAAATTGAACAAGAAGAAGTAATCGATTACAAAAGTCTGCGGATGTGTACCCTTACGCATCCGCAGACGATTGGCAGGATTTCAGCGATGATCGATCTCCAACAGAAACCGGCGGATAGGCTCTGCGGACGTGTGGGGACACACGTCCCTACCCTCACGCTCGATTGCAAAAGGTAGGGATGTGTATCCTTACGCATCCGCGGACGATTGGCGAGATTACCAATAATGATCGATTTCCAACAAAAAACATGAATGACCCTTTGAAAGATACCTTGGAGAAATGGCAAGTTCCAGCCGAGCCAGATCATGCGGACGCAGATTTCCGTCGCGCTGTCTGGAGTCGGCTCGAATCATCAACTTCACCAGTGGATCACTTTTTCCAACGTCCGCTGCTTTGGGCTGCGACAGCCGCTGTCGCCATGGCCGCCATTCTCACTGTCGCTGCGTGGCAAGGCAGTCGAACCAATGATCGTCACTGGAATGCATTGACCGCTCAATACGCATTTTCGATTGATCCCGGGGCGATGGCTTCTGCGCAATCAGGTAACCTTCATTCCCATCATTGATGAAAAAACTGATTTGTTTTCTTCTATTGCTATCGCTGATTGGTTGGACTGGCTATGCCGTGGTATATCGACTGGTTACCCAACAGACTCGCCAGGTCGCTCAATCCAAACAACCCGTCTTACATTGGTTGCGGCACGAATTTCAACTGAGTGACGAGGCGTTTGCTCAGGTTCGCCGACTGCATCTGGAATTTGACGGAAAGTGTCAGGGCATGTGTCATCGCCTGATTTCTTCACAGGAAAAGCTGCAGGCGCAAATCGAAGCAAAAGGTGCTTTGGATGAGGAACTCCGTAAGGCAATTGCGGAAAACGAAGCACTGCATCGCGAATGTCGGGAGGCAACATTGGAGCATATTTTTGACATGAGCCGACTGATGTCACCCGAGCAGGGGGAGCGCTACCGTAGGATTGTCAGCGAGCGGTTGATCCTACAGGGGCGAACACCACACATCACGCTCGACGGGCAATTTTCCGAACGGGCGCAAAGTACGGCTGAGTAACTCTATGCCAGAAGATTTGGACAACCAAGCCGCAGCAGATTCGGCTTGTATGGTTCGCTTGGCGCAGGGTGATGATCTGGCGCTCAATGAGCTGATGAACCGCTGGCGATCTCCCCTGATCGCCTTCTTTTATCGGTCTCTGGGCAGTCGCGAAGACGCCGAAGATCTCGCACAGCAGGTGTTTGTCCGCATTTACCGTCACCGAAAGAAATTTCGCCCAAAAAAGAAGTTTTCTACCTGGATGTTTGCAATCGCGAACAATCTCCTGCGTAATCAGATACGTTGGAAAAAGCGACATCCGGAATTAAATTCTGAAGCGATTACGGAAACGGTTACAAACGTTCCCGATGCTCAACTGTCGCAGATAGAGCGAGCCGAAGAAATCTCGGTTGCGATTCAAGAACTACCACCAAAAATGCGGACTGCGACTTTGTTATTTTACTATGAGGGTATGTCACATCGTGAGATTGCTCAGGTATTGAGAACGGGCACCAAATCGGTCGAATCGCTACTCTATAGATCACGAAAGCAGCTAGAATCCCAACTATTGAGACTGAAGGAGTAGAAAAAAGACGTCTGTCACGCTAGTGAAATGTTTCGTTAAAACTTCGTGTAAAGCTTGCACATGCGATCCTCGCGCGAGACCTCAATCGGTGTAAAGGTGTCGAGTTACTCAGGAATCTCCAACAGCTCTATCGTCTATTCCTTCTCTCAAATCCTTTTCTCCTGCTAACCAATATTCTAAATAATACTCTACAATACTGCACCTACCCAGTGTTTATGCGACCTGCAGACGTGTAGAGTATGTGTAAAGTGTTGAGTTGGCTGTCGGTATGTAATTCGATTTCGCTAGATCGTTGCCTCTGGTATTTGCCGTTATCTGGGGATTGTACGAGGCAAAGGGCAAGAATTAGAGCGGCAGCGGCAGAAAAATAAATTGAGATCTCTCGCTTTTTCCGCAAGGGGGCGACCTACCCGGATGAGCGGATTGAAAATAGAAGGCTTCCTGCCCCCCTTTATGGCAAAGGGGCAGATTCGAGGGAAGATTTTTGAAATAATCAGCCCCGCTCGGTGCCAGAAAAAGGGCACTCACCTGATTGAAGGGTAGAAAGAGCTAAAGAGATTCCTTTTGTTGTCGCAAAGTGCACTATCCGTCAATAGGTCAAAGGATGCGACAGTTTCGACGACCTGACGTGTCGTTTGATGGGATGTCGCGACACCGTGTAAATCAGTTGCCGGACCAGGGAACCGCTCGCGTAAAAACTTTTTACGGAAGCCTTCTAAATCGTTTGGAATGTTGATCTGGGTGGAGGTGAATAAATGCGAAGTTGGAAAGCTGGAATCGCATTGAGTAAGGCAGGAGAGCCGCCGAGAGGTCTACGCCGCTTTCGCCTGAGCGGGTTCGGCTCCTTCGATTGTCAGTGTGTATCTGACTCCAATGTTATGCCGTCTTTTACTGAAAGTGACTTTTCGCCCCAGAGCATCTCGAAAGACCCTTCCCTTCCACCTCTTGATTCGCAGGCCGATACTTTTCCGTTCATCCTTTGCCCCTCCAGTAAGAATTTCCAGAACACCGATCTCATTGGCTTTCTCGATTACTTCGTCAACGGTGAGTTGATGCTCGCCTAGAGGAAATGGCTCCGCGAGTTTCTGAAACAGCAATTCCCATGCCGCCGTGACTTCATCCACCTGGGTAGCTGGAGTGGTAAGTGGGGAGGCAAAGCGAGCACCCTCGATAATGCCACCGATTATCCCTGAGAAATGCTCAAAGGAAGGGATCAATTTTTCCTTTGCCCTCGGTGCACCCGCCTCCTGCCATTCGTTCAGCAGAGACCAGAGAACCGCCAGAAACTGGGCGCGGATCTCCGGTCGAGTGGGCCAGGAATCCTCGATTGGATTCTCAATCTTTCTCTCAACGGCATTTTCCGCACAAAACAGATCGCAAATCAAACTACGGCGTTTCATATCCGGGGAAAGTGTAACACCGTTACCAGTAACGACGACGATCAGGTTATTCCTATCTCGGGAATTTTCAGGGGTTCCCAGGACACGGGAAATTCGGTCTTTAGAGGTAAGCAGCCCCTCCAGTTCTGCTGATCCCAGAAACCCCTTATAGTTATCAAAAAAGGCAAACGGCTCCCCACTCTTCAGTAAGGCTCGAATGGATTTCTCAACTTCCTCCTCACGTTTCGAAAGACTGGAAGTTGCCGGACTACCAAACACAGGTGCCAAGGCCATTTTTCCCAGTAGACTTTTTCCTCCCCCTTGCTGATTCGCGAGATAGACAAATGCCAACCGGGGATTATCCAAAAGCATAAGGCGGCAGTATGCAGCGAAGTGGGCCGCCAAGTGAACAGAGAATGAGCGGCAGTCTCGAAGATTTCTCCCTTCCGCAAAAGGGAATTCGCGATAGATTTCACAGAGGTAGTGAAAGGCAGCGTTCGGGTCAAGGTTTGTGTCATATTCAAACATTGGAGCAGTGAAAACTCCCGTTTCGTCATCGTAGCCAGGCGGCAACAGCCGGACTTTGGTTTGCGCCTCATTGGCCCATGCTGGCAAGACAACATCATGGCATGAATTCAAAACTCGGACCTGTTCCCGAAACTGATCTGATGACAACAGTTTGCCAGCCAATTCAACTGAAATAGAATTCGCAGCGAAAAACTGCTTTCCTTCCTTACTTTTCACGTAACGACCGAAATCCACATACTTTTCCACCCAGGAAACAAAACGAACAGCGTCCATCGAACGAATCTCTGCGGTCTTTGGATCTACAGTGACAAGTGAATCTCGTTTCAAATACAAATCAGATGCTCTCAAAAAACGACCACATACTTCAGCCATCAAAGATACCACCTTCCCGATGGCGAGCTCAGGCTTTGTTGGTTTAGAAAGCTCTTTGTTCCTCTTCGATTTACCGCTTTCTTTATCAGGTAAATCCTTCCAATCCTTTGAAATAGGACTGCTTGTTTTTGACTTTTCTTTGTTTTCTTTTTTTTTCATAATTCATTAGATATAATTGGAATAGGTCAATCTCTGAGCAGGGTTGAGTCATCGTCGAAGTAGTGAACGCTTTGCCTATTTCCATTGTCGCGAATACCCCAAGGCAACCTGACCATTTGGCAGGGCACGAGAGTAGCTTTGTCAGCGCCGATCATGCAGGCGAAGCGCATAAATTTTCGGAGATCAGACTCGTCGCGGTCGAGGACCGAGAACCAGCCATGCAAACTTTTTCCGCCCGAATGGACTGCCATGACCATTGGCGCATACTCGGCCAGCGCGATAAGGACAGTGGCGCACAAATCGGAAACGCTCGATGAATGGAGATTCAACCAATCGAAAAGAGGCCCGTTCTTCTCAGGGGTAAAGTCGCATTCCACAACTAAAAAGCGACGTCGCCCGGTGTTCTTTAGACTTCTGACCGAAGGTTTACCATGCTTCGTTTCGCCAACAGGCCCGGTCATCCGGTTCGGAACAATAAACCGAGCCCGAGCCACGTCATTACGGAGGTCAGAAAGGCGGCGAGTCGTTGGGTTCCATATATCTCTTGCCACACAGAGCCACGGATCTCGTTCCTTCTCAGAAGCAAACAATCGTTCAACAATCGAGTAGGAATTAGTGAGTTTCCTCGGAGAAAGGGGCGAATAATTTTCCAGTTCCTGAAGAGAGTGGTATCTGGTGTTTAGGAGAGAAAGAATTTCCTCATGATCGGGATTCGGCCATGCTGGCTGAATGTCTTGCATTGCAGAGGAAGCGGCATATGAGCAGAGAGGCCTATAGCCTTTGGTATCACTGACAAGATAGCCGTCTGATTTTTGCGACTGTGAAGCTATGGCTGAATCAATCTTATGAGCAAGTTCGCTTTCAGACCACGCTGGCTCGCAATGTGAGAGGTTCCACTCCCGCAACAGAGAAAGTGCAGACTCTCGATCCAGAGCGAAGCCAGAAACCAATACACAAGCCGCCCTGAACGTTGCGTCGTGACCGCCACTCCCTGAGACAGCTTTATCTAACTTCTCCAAATAGAGACGAGCGCGTGAGATAAGATCCATAGCCTGCTCCCTTACAAACTAGGCGCGCGGTTCAATCTTGAACTGCCTATCAATCGCTCTCCTTACCTCAGCTGGATCGTAGTAGACCAACCGGCCGATCTTGCGGTATGGGATCAGTCCTCTGGATTTCCACTCCAGAAACGTACGTCTCGAAGGACGCGAACTCTCTTCGGGAAAAATAATTCTTCTGCACTCAGACTCACCCACGAGGGCATCCTCCCGCAATTCGTTTGGCATGGTTTGCGTGTCCATGCCTGTAAAAGTTGCCAGAAAAATCGATTTGTCTCTACCTAATCTCCCAGCCAATTGCCCTCTATCTGGCGCGCCAGATAGAGGGTGCTAATCTGGCGGTGATTTACTGACCTGTGCAACTCGATCTCGCAGTGCTTCTGTCAGTCGCTTTCTCAGTGGGAATTCGCCGCGTCCGTCAGGCTGCACCAGCTCAAAAAAATCAGATCCCTCCACAAAGGCTGGGTGACCTAGAGTGTTTTCATTCGTCGTCTCTTCGATAATCAATAAGAAAACTTCGAGCCATTCAGGGACCGAATCTCCTGTCAGCTCAGGCAGGTCGCAAATCCTGCGGGTCAGGGATGGTAGCTGGTCTTTGTAAGTCTCCCAGCGTCCATATTTTTGCTCCCTTTTAGCTGATTTTCTAAGAGGTTCGACATGCCTCCAGAGCATGTCGCAAAGGCGATGCTTAGGAGTGAAAAATTTGCTTTTACTTCCTCTTTTGCACTTAGCTCGACCTCGTAAGTTGAGGCCGTAATCCTCCCCTTGCTCCAGCGTGTTACACAAATCATGCATCAGATTTGTAACTTCTGGATTGACGGAAACGATACCAGGAATATGCAGCTTCTTCCGAACTTCATACTTTATCTGAGGTGCGCCCGCATTCGCAAGACTGACAAAGGAGTCCGATGTCTTTTCCGCAACTCGCAACATCAGGGATTGAGCCAATAGATTTCCATGGGCTGCCCTTACAAACAATTCGGTAACCAAATCATCAACCAAATCTGCAATGATAAACTCCTGATCGTTATCTTCGAAAGCAATATTCCCAAGTGCATCTTGCAGCCGATCCAAAACTTCGTCGCTGGATTTTGATTCTCTGATTTTGATTTTGCCATCTCCAGGTAAACGAAAACGAACATTTTGTAGCCTGCCTGGAATACGAATTTCAGGCTTACTCAAATCGTTGGGAGAAAGCTGATCTCCTATCTGAACATTTTGTAGCCACTCGCGTAGTTTTTCGCCCCGGAGCCCCGGCTTCCGAGCAAGCCATTTAACTGTCCATTTCCCAATCCTTTCTCCCAGATCGTGCAGGTTAATTCTTAAAAGAAAAACAGCATCAGCCTCTTCGCTTTCGGCCTCGTTGCTCATACTACAACTTCAAGTCTTGAGTTCCTTTTTTCGGTACGAACAAATTCAGGTGCTCCTATATTCCAGAATTGTTCGGCCTCTGTTCGAGTTGATAAATTCAAGTAATGTTTTTTGACCACAGATTCCGTATTTCCGCCCTCGATTGCAGCATCACCAACGGAGCGAAAAGCACCGACGTGGTAAGAGAAAAACGAATGCCTCAAAACATCGTGTCCCAGCCCCTTTTCTCTTCGAATGACCTTGACCATACGGTCATGATTCGTTGGAAGGATATCATCAGGAGAAGACGTAAGCCAAGATTGAAGATTCGGGCGAATGACTATTTGCCGCTTCTGGGAGGTTTTGCTGATCTCCGGTGTGATATGAATAATTCCTCTCTTCAAATCAATGAGCTTCTCCAGTTCGGGATGGGTAGCCAATTTGTGTAACTCACCTGCGGGGCCTGTGCGAATTCCGGCAAAAAGCGCGAGCGCAAAATAGCGAATCATTTTCCCATCGAACTCATTACTGACATATTCCATAAGCTGCAAGGCGTCCTTGGGAGAAAGAATTTCAGGCAGGTCGCGATCAATCTTTTTGAATTTCACCACTTGCGCCGCAGGATTGTTTGCTATCCACCTTCTCTGGCTATCCGCACACCAGTTAAAAAAACTAGAAAGATCAGCGCGATAGTTGTTCCAGGTTTTTCGACTAGCCTTATCAACGCCGTTTCGCGCGCGGAGAGAACGGAGAAATTTTTCAACATCCATTGCGGTGATCAAATGAATCTCTGAGTCCTCAACAAATGACTCGAATCTTGAGATCGTGGACTGAAGCTGGATGAGTGACCTATCTCTTACTCCTTCACGTTCCTTTCCTACTAAGAATTTTTTCTTGGCATGGTTGACTGATATTTTGAACTCGGGCTCGCAAAAATGCTGTAAGAAAAAATCGACTGCATCGGTCAGAGTGTATCGCTCCCCCAATCTTTTTACGGCAGCCTCGGCCGCGTCAATTTGGTCGTCAGTCAAGCGGGTCGATACTCGGTGGGTGGCGTTCTGATCTTTGATCAGTTCCGATTGCAATCTTGAACGAAAAGCCTCAGCATCTGATTTCTTTTTGAATTTTTTTCGCTTCCACTTCCCGTTTTCTTTCCATCCTTGAACCATCCAGGTCTTCCATCGCCGTTCGCCTTTACGTTCTTCAATCAGCCTCAGAGTCAGGTGAAACTCTCCTGCTTCTAAGCCTCTCGCATTATTTTTGGTCGTTCGAGTCCGCTTTCTAGCTGCCGCCATTCTGAAACTATAAACAAAGTCTGCCGCACCGCAAGAATCTATTGCACGATTCAATGCACGACAAATCTTAAATCCAGTTAAAATAATATGTATTTTCAGGCTCATAACCTGAAGGTCGCTGGTTCAAATCCGGCTCCCGCAACCAATTTAGACCCCGTCTCGAAAGAGGCGGGGTTTTTTGATGTAGTGATCCATGCACGCCTTCTATCACTATTTCGCTCAAGTCAGTTTAAGATCTGATCGCTCGTAAACGTTCCCACCTCTGGCTGCTCGTTTCTTTTTCCAACATTCGATAACAAGCTCTCTTGATGCTCCCGGATTGTCGTGAGCAAAATCTCGAAGATATTGGTTGAACTCAAATTGCGGCGCGATTTTGCCTTGAGGCTCTGTCTTCTTTTGCTGCTGGATGTGCTCCCAGGCTACGGCCGCTTCTTCCAGAGTTGCGCCCACATTTTCCTTCATCCAATTCATGAACTTCACCGTAAATCTGAATTTTGATCCAACCGTCGTTTTGAAAAAGGCTCGAACGTTTTCAGTGTTTCGATAATTGTCGGTGATTACAGTCTTAGGGGTCAGCTCCGCATTCCCCCAATCGAAGTCTGACTTTGGTTTCGCTGGCGTTCTGCTATTCACTTTACCTCCGGTCTCGAGAAAATGAGCAATCCTGTCTGCGAGTTCAATTTTTCCACCGCGTCGATCTAATCCTTCCGCCTTACAAAATTCTACCAGCTCTTCTTTTAGCCAATAGAAGTCTCTGAACTCTTCGGCTGTAATTTGGCTGTTTAAATCTGGTCTCATTGTCGGCGCAGAGACTATTTCACCATCTCCTTCACAAAATCCAACAGCAGTGGAAATGCCGGCTCGGGCATGCCTCCGTGGTCAAAGCCTTCGAGTTCGATCAGCTCTGTCTTCGGATGACCGGCGACTTTCATCATGCGATAAAAGTAAGCATTCTCGTCGTAGCGGCCCATTAGTTCCTTTTCCTTATCCCCGGTGATGAGCAACATCGGAGGTGCCTCTTTGCGGACGTGAAACAACGGCGCCAATTCATCAACGATGGCGCGCTCTTTGGGAATTCCCCGCTCCTTTCTCACAGTAAAATGGGTGATGGTGTGGCCGCTAAATGGAATCAATCCGGCCAGACTGTCGGCATCGACATCGAAAGCCTGAAGGTATTGTTTATCCAGGCCGACCATGCTCGCCAGATAACCGCCAGCGCTATGGCCACTGACAAATACCCGCTCCGGCTTTCCGGCTCCGTAGCGGTGAATATTTTTCACTACCCAGGCCACAGCGGCTGCAGCGTCTTCGATGTAGGTCGGTTCTTTGACAAATGGCGACAGGCGGTAGTTCGCAGCCACCACGGCAACGCCTTTTTCGCGCAATGGCATCGGGATTTCTTTGTTCCCCTTCTCAATTCCGCCACCATGAAACCAAATCACAGTTGAGTAGGGTTTCGGTCCGGAAGGATAATACAAATCCAGCCGACAGCGATCACGGGCATAGCGATCGATTCCGTTTTCCTCCCGATAGAGAATATCCGTCACTAATCGATACTTCGAACCTTTCGAAAGTGGTTGCTGCTTTTGCTGTTCCTGAAGCTGGTTCAGTTTCTGTTCCGCAGTTGCCGTATCCCCGGCGAACAGAGCACTGGCAGCTTCATCGAGAGCAGCATCGCTGCCACTGAGTTGTTTGCGCAACTGATACAGTCGGACCGGCAGTCGCAAATCTGAGCTGCTCCATTTCGTTCCACTTTGGCGCTGCAATTCCTCGACATAGCGATAGCCATTCTGCGTAGTCGGCTCGATGACGGTGCCTTCACCAAAATCATTCCAGGTCGCGATCTGGCAAAACTCTGCCGGGCTTTTCAACGCCATCGATAAGGTCTCGGCAAAGGTCGCTCCGTCACGGGCATGGATACGGCCATAGCTGTCGTGTAGACCTGCCTTTTCGTAGATGTCATGAAAACCCGGGAACGCAACGCCGATTCGATTCTCAGCTCCGGATTCATAAAACTCTTGCAGCTCCTTCTGCCACTGCGGTTGGTGAATCCACTCCCCTCCCCTCACGGGAGGCCAGAAAAACGATGCATCGTTTGCGTTCTTTTCCGCATGAGCCGGCAGGGCATACACCGCAGCGTCTGATTCTTTGGTTACCTCTGACCACTGCTCACGCGAATAATGCTGAGGCCCAAAAACCAGCATCACCGGTTTCCCTTTTACCTGAAGATAGGACTCATCAGCAAACCAGTTTTCTCTCAGCCAGGCGATCGTTTTTTTCCCTTCCCCTACCCCTTCGGATTCAGCAATCGCCTTGCCTTTGATCATGTGCCCAACTGACTGATCTTCGTAACAGACGGCAAACTTCAGACCGGCCTTTTTCAGAAACGGAATCAGCTTTTCCGAATTGCGATGAACAGTCGCGTAGTCGTAAAAATCTCGCTTTCCATACCAGTCTAGAATCACGCCGTCGATCCCGGAAAATTTCATCAACAAGGCATGACACTCGAGCGCATCCCGATCGCCTGAATCGTAGAGCCCAATGAGGGGATAATCATGAGAAGCTGCTTCTCTTTTCCCATGCCACTGGACCGTATCCGGATCGAAGTGGTCCATCGTCCAATGCCATCCCCAGGCACCGGAGATTTCTTTCGAGCCATACCACGGCATGTAGTGGGCGAAGATTTCAGGCTGCGTCTTTCTCTCTTGTGCAGCCAGCGAGGTGAAGCCACATGCAATAAACAGACAAGAAACCAAAAGAAGCCGTCTCATGCGCTGACCTAACCCTGTATGCTCCTTGACTCAACAGGGTTTGCTCAAGCATTTGCGGCCAAATGATCTCTATAAATCCATTGGCAGTTTACAAAACTAAGTGCTATCAGGGAAAATCATGTTTCAGAATGGTCAGCGCGTAGTTTGTATCGACGACAAGTTTGAGCCCTGGGTTTTTGACCTGTTCAAATCCCTGCCGCGAAAAGATGGCGTCTACACCATTCGTGCGATGCGCATGGGACGGTCGAATCCGAACTTCGCGGTCGATGACGATGCCAATCTGCATATCACCTCAGCTGATCCCGATATCATGGTGCTGCTGGAGGAACTCCACAATCCGGATGATCCTCATTCCACAGTGAAACAGGAACTCGGCTTTCGCGCCGAACGGTTTGCCCCGATGGAGGAGGACCTGAACGAAAACAAGGAAGTCGAGCTGGTTGGCTTCGGGCAGGAGGAGTCCGATATCTTGATCAAGCAGAACTGACGGCAAAGCGCTACCGCTTCCTTTCGCAAAATTACTTGAACGCCCTGACCCAACCCTGTTAGGTCATCGACCTAACCCTGTTGAGTCCGCAAGGCAACAGGGTTAAGTCCGAGCAAAAATGATCGAAGAAACCGAGGCCCGCAGCCGAATCCTGAACGCAATAGAACCGGGCCCGGTAATCTGGGTTCCTCTGTTTCTGGGTGCCGAACATGTTCTGGGTCAGGACCTTGCCGGACTGGTGGATTCGCCCGGGTTCGACAACTCAAGTATGGATGGGTATGCGGTGAAGGCGGAGGAATGCCAAACCGGGATGTCGCTGCAGGTTGCCACCGAAGAACAGCCGGCCGGAGTCGATCGACAGCTGGAACTCGAAGACGGCCAGGCGATTCGGATTTTCACCGGGGCATCGATCCCGATGGGTGCCGACGCAGTGATCATGCAAGAGGACGTCGAGCGCGACGGCGACACCATTCGAATCACAGAAGGTGTGGAAAAGGGAGAGAATATCCGGCGCCGGGGCGGTGATGTCTGCACCGGTCAGCGACTGCTTGAGAAAGGCGAATGGATATCGCCGGTGAAAATGGGTCTGCTGGCTTCCCAGGGTTTTCCGGAACTTCCAGTGCACTGCAAGCCGATGGTGAATATCGTCACCACCGGCGACGAGCTCGTCGAACCGGGCTATCCGCTGATTGCCGGGGAACTTTACAATAGCAATGGCCCGATGTTGCGCGCTGCCGTGGAAAACGCAGGTGCAGTGGGCTCTGCGATTCACGCCATGGATGATGTCGGCGAGCTGACGGCAGTTCTTTCCGAAGCAATTGAAACCGGCGACATCGTTGTGGTAGCCGGCGGGGTATCGGTAGGCGAGCGCGACTACGTGAAGCAAGTGCTGGAGGACCTCGGCGTGGAAACCAATTTCTGGCGGGTAAAGGTGAAACCGGGCAAACCTTTCCTGTTTGGTCAGCACCCGGACGGCTGCTCGATCTTTGGCCTCCCCGGCAATCCGGTGTCCGCCTTTGTCACCTTTCAGCTGTTTGTTCTACCGGCGATTCGAAAACGGCAGGGCCTACTGGAATCAGAGATCCTTTCTCCCCGAAATGCAGTCGCCGGGGAGATTATGAACAATCGTGGCGACCGCCCCCATTACTTGCGTGGACAGTTGGACGAATCCGGCCGGGTGGAACTCTCAGGCACACAGCAGAGCCATGCCATTTTCGGCTTGAGCAAGGCAAATTGCCTGGTTCGCCTCGAGCCGGAACAGGAAATTGCACCGGGAGAAGCGGTACAAGTGTTTCGCATTTGATCTTCTCACCGCCTTGACAGCCTGCTTCAATGCCCCGAAGCATTGAATTCCAAAAAAATGAGTACTCAGGTAACGGATCGAAACGTGATTTACAATGTGCCTCTGCCTGCACCCGCGCTGTTGGCCCACGAAATGCCACGGACGGAAGAGCAGGAGAAAACTGTTCTGGAATCCAGGCAGCGGATCGAAGATATCCTGCATGGAAACTCCGATCGATTTCTGGTGATCGTCGGACCTTGCTCGATTCACAATCCCGCTGAGGGACTGGATTACGCGGCTAAGCTCAATGAGTTGCGCAAAGAAGTTTCGGATAAAATCGAAATCGTCATGCGTGTGTATTTTGAGAAACCGCGCACCAATGTAGGCTGGAAAGGCCTCATCATGGATCCCGATCTCGATGGCACAGCCAACCTTGCTGAAGGCCTCCGTCTGGCTCGCAAACTACTCGGTCAAGTCGTTGATCTGGGTATGCCGACTGCCACAGAATTTCTCGATCCGATTACTCCGCAGTATATCGGTGATCTGATTTGCTGGTCCGCCATTGGAGCCCGCACCGTGGAATCACAAACCCACCGCCAAATGGCATCCGGTTTGTCATCACC
>JAHDCN010000256.1 GCA_020629815.1 Verrucomicrobiota bacterium | reverse complement strand
TCAAATTTTACAATCACGTCTCCGGGTTTCAGACCGGCAATCTCTGCGGGCGAACCTTTTTCGACATTGGTGACGATTGCGCCCTTTAAAGAATTCAAGCCGAGGGCGAGAGCATAGTTGCGGGTGACATTCGTGAGACTTAAACCAAGAAAGCCGCGAATCAGCGGTTTCTTGTATACGATAGCCTCGAATACTTCGCGGGCTTCGTTTGACGGAATAGCGAGGCCGATGCCTTGCCAGACTTTGACGTTTTGCTGTCCTGTAAAGATTGCCACGTTGATTCCAATAATTTCCCCGCGAACATTTACCAGAGGACCACCCGAGTTGCCGGGGTTGATCACCGCATCCACCTGAAAGTACTCATTCGAGCCATCGCTGAGTTGCCGCTGCTTGGCGGAAACAATTCCGCGGGTAACTGTCTCACTCAATCCAAAGGGGTTGCCCACAGCCAGGACCATTTCGCCGACGCGCACCTGATCCGAGTTGGCGAAAGCCAGGGGTTGAAACTTGGGAAGCTCTGCTCCTTCGGGTGCTTTGATACGCAGGACTGCGATATCTGTGCCCGGGTCGCTACCAATCCAGCTTGCTTGATACTTAGCGCCCCCGTGGAGCGTTACAGAGATCTCGTCCACCCCGGCAACAACGTGATGGTTGGTGACGATGTACCCGTCCTCGGAAACAATCACGCCGGAGCCTAAGCCCGGCTCCTGATATTGTTCATTTCGCTGATATCCGAAAAACCCGAAAGGATCTGTAGGCACGAAACGCTGTACATCGACATTTTTGGTGGTATCAATGCTGACAACAGAAGGAACAACTGCATCGGTAAGATCAGAAAGGGACTGATTCACCTGTTCCAGAATGCCGGTATTATTCAGGTCGAGAGGCGTGGCCCGAAGTTTTGGCTTAGGATTTGTGCCGGTATTTCCACCAAGCTGCCCGAGGATTTGCCCGGTAATGGGTCGCCTCTTCAGCATATCGAAAATATCGTAGCGCTCCTTGTCCGTTTCGAGAAAGCGATACGCAAGAAGTGCAAGAAAAGTAACTACAAGCAGGAAAACAACGCTACTGAGGATGCGGAGCATGGTGATTGGATGGAAAGCGGTGGGTTAGTTGGCTTCCGGAGCAGTGTCGGCTGTTTCAATAAGAACTTTTTTACCGGGCGGGAACGACTCTACCAACTTTTGATCATCGGGATACAGGTCGTTGATTGGAATCGTCCAAATCTGTCCTGACACATCTCTTAGCGCCACATGGGTTTCGTCTCGTCTGACAAATTTCGCAAAAATCACTTTTCGCATAAAGTTTGACCAATCCCGAAATCCCTGTTTCTCCATGATCTCCTTCTGCGATTTAATGGAATTATGAAGCGGAATGCAGGCGGTTCGCAATTCGTCGAAGTAATCGACGGGTCTTCCGGAGCGGTATCCAGTCATGCCCCGATGCACTTCGCCATCCGGGGTAAATAGAAGGACGTTAGGGTATCCTTTGATCTTAAACTTCTCTTTGATCATGCGAGCGGGGGACTGCCTGGGCAGATCGGTGATGTTGCGAGGGTAGGGGATATAGCAAATCACCAGATTCTCTTTCACATACTCGTTGAAGCTTTTGGTTGAAAAAACCTCCTGTGAAAGCGCCATCGCCTGGGTGTTCCACATCGCCGTGAATACCACCATCAGCGGCTTCTGCTCCCTTTGAGCCCTGGCGAAAGCGTAGCTGGGATTAATTTCCCACCAGGCCGAATCGGGATCATCCGGGAAAACCTGAACCCTTTCCGCAGAGGGGCCGTCTTCGATTACACGGGAACCGGTAATATTCCGGCCCATTGTGGCGCCCCCTTTTAGCTTTACCTCGTCGCCGGTGATGATGGGATCGGGATTTCTGAAGGCGGCGGGCCCTGATTGAGGCGGCAATCCTGTCTGTGAATTTCGAAATGACGTCGGTGCCGCAGGCACTGCACGAATTGGCCCGGTAGCTGCACCTGCGGGAGAACTGGGCGCCGTTGATTCGTCCTGCGCACCAATATTGGCAGTAAAAATCAGAAGGATACTGGGAAATACAAACTTCAACGTCAGGATATTACCACATCTTCTGCGTCGATTCGGCATGTTTTTTGCAGACTCCGGTTTGACAGGGTAGCAGGTTCTTGCTCTCATAAACGGCTCTGCCTACGACCCTTTATGGATCGAAACAAAACTAAGTCATCACCCTTTTACAGCTGGTTGGTCTTCGGATTGCTAATGCTCACCTGGGTGGTATTTTCGGGGTTTCTCGATGCGTTTCACCTCTCACTCGGGGTGATTTCCTGTGCTTTTGTCACCTGGATCTCGGCTGACTTGCTTTTCGAAAACCGTAGCGACGGTCCAGTGGCGCGAATTAAGCAGGTGTTTCGCCTCGCCGGTTATTCGGTTTGGTTGGTCTACCAGATTGTGCTGGCCAATATCCATCTGCTAAAACTTTCTTTCATCGGGCAGCGCGCATTGCAGCCACAAATCGTCCGCTACGAGTGCAAGCTGAAGAGTGATTTCGAAAAATTTCTTTTGGCTAACTCCATCACGCTGACTCCGGGAACCGTGACGATGAAAATTAAGGGCGACACCTTTTATATCCACGCGATCAGTGACGTGGCTGCTGAAGGGCTCGACGGGGAAATGGAAAAACGCATCGCCAAGTGTTTTGAATCGTGAACTTTGACTTCGACAGCTTTACTCTTTTTACCGGAATCGCACTGCTGGTGCTGATGATTCCGGCCACTTATCGTCTGGCCACGGGTCCGACGGCGATTGATCGCATTGTTTCAATCAACATCATCGGCACCAAGTCAGCCGTGATTCTCGTCATCATTGGCTCGCTCTTTGGGCGAGTAGAGATGTTTGTCGATTTCGCGCTGACCTATGCGCTGCTCAACTTCATTGGATCGCTGGCTGCGGCCCGTTACCTGCACAAGACACCCCCTGCCCGAGGTCAGGTTGGCGAGGACGAATAAGAAGGATGAGCATTTTTACTATCATCGCTGTTGTCCTGATTTGTGTGGGGCTGTTGTTCTTTTTGGGAGCTGCCGTGGGGATCATGCGCTTTGGTGACTTTTATACCCGGATGCATGCGGCTGGAAAAGGCGACACGCTTTCCAGTCTTTTGGTGCTGCTTGGCTTTGGTGTGTATCAGCTGAATAATTTTCAGTCCTTCAGTGAAAGTTGGCCGGTGCTGCTGGTCATCTTAAAGCTGATTGCGATCAGTGCGTTTATTTTGCTAACCAGCCCGACTGCGACCCATGCTCTGATGGATTCAGGCTGGGAAGACGGTATCGAGCCGGAACTGAAAAACGACAAACCGGAAACCAATGCGCTGGAGGAGGATATGCCTCAGCCAAAACAGAAGGAGGCGCAGGCATAATGTGGCAGCTCGAAACAGTTCTTTTGATCTTTCTGGTCGTTGCCGCATTGCTTTCTCTAAAGGTGAAAGACCTGCTCAGTGCCTCAATGATTTTCGGCATGTATTCCTTCGTAATGTGCCTGCTCTGGGCTGCGATGGGAGCTGTTGATGTGGCCTTCACCGAAGCCGCCGTCGGCGCCGGAGTCAGTGCTGTGTTTTTCATCGCGACGGTATACAACACCAAAAGGAGGAGCAGCGACTGACCATGAGACTTTTTGCTTTAATCGCTGTGTTTATCACCGGTGGGTTGCTGCTCTATGGAACAGCTGACTTTCCGGCCAAAGGTGATCCGCATTCGCCGGCCAATGCCGGGGTGCCGGGGACCGGCCCTTCGATTTCTCAGTATTTCGTTACCGAGACTTATAACGACAGCAAAGTGCCGAACATGGTTACGGCAGTGCTCGCCGACTACCGGGGCTACGACACCATGTTTGAGACTGTGGTGATTTTCGCTGCTGGCATGGCGATCTTTGCGATTCTTCGAGTGGTCAAAGGCGGACGCAATCCGGGCACAGGGATTCACCATCGTCTGGACAAGGATTCCTCCGGTAACGGCGACCACTACGACATTATTGTTGGCACCACCTGCAAGCTTTTGATTCCGGTGATCCAGCTGTTCTCCCTCTATGTAATCGCACACGGACATTACAGCCCGGGTGGTGGATTTCAGGGCGGAGTGATTCTCGGAGCGAGCTTCATTCTTTACGCCATGGCGACCAACCTGAAGGCTTCCCTGGCGCGCTTTTCCGAGCAACGGTTTATGTCGCTGGCTTGTATTGGGATTTTGATCTACGCCGGTTTTGGTTTCCTGAGCCAGTTCCTGCAAAAGAACTTTTTGGAATACGGCGTTTTGCAGAAAGTCTTGCTGACCGATGGCCCTGAAATGGCCCGCTCACACAGTATGCTCGGTGTTGAGGTTGGTGTCGCCTTCACCGTGACGGCAATTATGTTTGCAATCTATGCGAATCTCTCGTCCGCCGGGGATTTGGAAAATGGAAAGGGGCTCTAACCGATGGCTGAATTGACTGAGCTAATCCGCGAAAATTTTAACTACTGGATCTACGTCATCCTGATGATGATCGGCCT
>JAHDCN010000255.1 GCA_020629815.1 Verrucomicrobiota bacterium | reverse complement strand
GGTGATTCGCTAATGCTCACAACCTATTGAGTCACGCCTGCATTGCCATCCTGAGGCACGAGCCGAAGGTTTTCTCGATGCTTTGTGCTGTTCGAGGTGCCGAACGGGTTACCACTGTGTTGGCGACTCCGTTTCACGCTTGGATCGGAAATGGTCATCGAGAGATTTCTCGACTCGCAAGCTCGCTCCAGGAGCAGCGAGCTCTGAACGAGCGGCTGCGTCGTGCTGCTCGGGGTAATCGCTCCCGCTCGTACCTGCCAGAGAGGGATTCGTCAATCAATCTGCAAATGCAGGTGGTCGTCATGCCGGGCAGCGTGGCAACCCTGAAAGCGAATCTTGGTGCTGGTCAGGCCAAGTCTTGTCTTGAGATGGGGTTCGAGCAGAATTTTCTGGGTCTTTGGATGTTCCGCCATTTCCCGGAGAATGTCCCGTGTCACTTCGGGGGCGAATTTCCGGTCCCGATTCATGCCCTGTAGCCAGGGAAAATCCCAGCGTAGAAACGAATCTTTGCAGGCGCTTTTCTCGCCTTCTTTGGGGCCCTCATAGACCCAATATCCAATCGGAGAAGGAGAACGTGACGGCTGACCGTCTGCTTTGCGATAGGAAAAGGTGAGATCAATTTTTCGACCGTCGGAATGGCTCAAATGAGGCAGCAGCGGCATGCCATCGATAAAAGGAAAGCAGGCATCCAGATAATCCAATACCAGATCTGGATGCTTTTGATGAAGTCGATTTGATGTCTCGCGTAGCATTTCAGCGAGCTCCGGAGTAACAAAATTTCGAAACATCAGGCAATAGCCGATGTTTCTGGCCCGAAGCGGCAGACTGTCAGTTGGCCCCCAGGGAAGAGCTTCCCTGCCGAGCGGCTTTGAGATGAGAGGCACGGTCAGTAATCCCAGGCTGTAAATTCCCAGGACACCGACAGCGATGCCGCCGTGAAAGCGAAGGAAACGTTTCCCGATGACTGCTCCGATGATCGCGAGAACGCCGCCGACCTGAGTGAGGACGGTAAGAACGAGAAAGACAAAAATGCAGCTTGGAATCAGCAGGGGCAGCCTATTCATCAAATACCATACGGGGGCAATTGGCAGTGTCTTTCAGAGCGCTGCTGATAAAATCTAATAAGTTGCCCTTTCGACCCGCCGGGCGGTCCTGGCAACTGCGCCAGAGGCCTTGTTTACCCCGTATTTGGCCCAATAACCGACATCTTTTCCAACGTGTTTGGCGTGGTGACCGATGACTCGTCCATCGTGCTTTACCGCCTGATAGGTCTGGCACGAAGTGAGCAGTGAGGCGGTAAAACCGAGAAAAAGCAGGTATTTCATAGCCGGATTTTGCTCCTTTGAGGCTGCGTTGTAAAGCCAATCCATGATCGCAAAATCGTTTGCGCCGTGGCTTTTTGAAAACTAAACTGCGTCTAAGGGAACAAACACCCCGTTAATACCTACCAAAATGGCAGAAGTAGACGACAAATACGAAGACAATGCGGATGGAGCATTTTATGTCGATGACCAGTGCATCGATTGCGATCTCTGCCGTGAAACCGCCCCTGATAATTACACCCGGAATGACGACGGAGGGTATTCCTACGTCTACAAGCAGCCCGAAAACGACGAGGAGAAAGCTCTTTGCGAAGAAGCAATGGAAGGATGCCCCGTCGAAGCTATCGGTAACGATGGTGCAGGCTGATTGGTTGATTCCATCAATTTCGAAAAAGCCGCGTTACCGAAAGGGATCGCGGCTTTTTTGTGCTTAGATCTCAAGGTGCAGACTGATTACAACAAGTTGATTCCGATATCTTCGGCCAAATCACTATGGCGCTACGCGACTTTTTTTGCGGTGGTGGTTACGACTATCCTGCTAGTGACTGGCATAGATGGTTTCGTCGCGGAAATGCAAACCCTTACCCTGCCTGAAGTGCTTGGGCTTTGTTATTTTCTGTTCGTGTTGCCCTGGTATCTCACAGTGATGGGGGCGGTGGCGCTTTTGTTTTGGAAAAGGGAAGAGGACTGGATTCACGTTCCCCGGAGTTTCCGATTGGTTCCGCTTCTGAATCTGATTTTTCTCGTGCCCGGGCTCGTTGCAGCAGTCTTGTTCCTTTTCACGATTATGAAATGGGCTTTCGGCCCGGAGATTACCTGGCTGGAATGGGTGATTATCATTGCCTTTCTGTTGATTGTTCAGGGATTCCTGAGCAAAGCGTGTTGGGCTTTTGTTCGAAATACGCTTCGGGAGGTATTTTTTGGATCAGGTCACGAGTAGCTCACTCCATTTCGATGTCGGTCTCTGCATCGAAGTCGTGCTGGATGCCATCGCGGAGAAGTCGAATCTCCGCATTAATTTTGCTGTATTCGTCATCGGCGGCGATCATCTCTTCCAGATCTAGGTGGTTGAAACTTGATTCAAACTCCCCGACTTGAAGAAGGTCGTGCACTTTTTCCAAAGCAAAGGTGTCAGCGAGATCAGAATCTCCATCGAGCGCTCGAGTGACCAAACGGTCCTCTATTTTCTCCATGATTTCCGTTTGCAGGCCGAAGGCTTTATCGATGGCTCTGCGCGCATTGGTTCCTGCTTGGCTTATGCATTGACTTGGAACACTATTCAGCCACTCCGAGATGTCCGTGAACGACTGGTCAAACCGCTTCTCGACGGATTCGATATCTTTGGTGGACGCCAATTCCTGTGCCAGATTTTCGATTTCAGAGGCGTGGCGTTTCGACTCGATGATGAATTCCGTTTCTCTAATCAGATCGAGCTTCCTGCGCCGATTTTTCAGCGCTGCGGAAACAAGCTCCAATCGCTTATGAGAGCGCTCGGAGTTGTGGCGCTTTTGGCGCTCGACCAAGTGCTCGAGCTCCGTGATCTTCTTCTTAAGAGAGGCTTTGGTCGTTTCCAAATTCCGCAAGTGATCCAAATAACCGGCTACCGGAATGTTTCGTTTTTTATTCCATTCGGGAATCAGGAAAATCAGAGATGCGAGTCCAGAGGCTAACCCGATGCTGAAACCAAATAAAAAGGCACTCTCAAAGACCAGAGGGGCTAAAAGAAAGAAACCTGCTGTGGCCAGTAGAAAGTAACCGACAAATGAGTTGCCACCCTCCAGATCGCTTTCTCCCGCTGCTGTGACTACGTTGTGATCGAGTTGCGGTTCTTGTGAAACCAGAAATACACGATTTCGACCACAGTTGGGGCACTTGGCCGTCTTCAACTTCGAAGCTATGGGAAAAGCACAGTGAGGGCAATAGGGCATGAAAGCGGATGCATTATGCCTTCAGTGAACCGGTTTTTGAATAAAAAAACTCAGCAGGTTCGCTCAATCCACTGAGTCGACCGCACTCATCTTTTCGATCTCCCGGCGGCTTCGGTTGTTGCGCAGAGCGAAAATGACGAAGAACAAAGCAAATCCCAGAGTGACTCCGAGTCCTACCATGATGGCATTGTTCCAACTCTTCTTCATCGGCGATTCGGTAGCGCCGGGAATGGGGGCGGTGAGTTCCAGGTTGCGAATTTCCACGAGGCCTTTTCCGGGGAGAAAGACATTCAACTCGAGCTTGGTCGGGATGCGTTTGCTGCCGTCGTTGATCATCGCAGGTAGCTGAAACTCCCGCCATTCCTGAGAACCGTTGAGCTTTTGCATCGGGCCAGTCATGCCGAGCGTGCGGCTGAAAAAGCGTCCGGCCGGGCGACCTTTTGCTGCAGGCAAGTTGGTCCACATTTCAAGAAACCCATCTCCCTCGACACCTTCGTAGCGAACCTCGCCTTTGATGAAAAACGATTCCCCTTCGATTGCTGGTTTCTCGATACTGAACAGCGCAAAGGGCTGATTGTTGCTCCCCGTAGATTGAATTCGTAATACCCCCGAGTCGAGTTTGGTGGGATCAGAGATCTCCTGCTTTTCCAAGTCGATCGATACCGTATCGGCGATGCAAGGAGAGGTGAAAAATAGCAGGCAAAGAACAGTGAATGGTTTCATGAAATTCAGTCTGTTGGTGATTGTGTTTCGTTTTGATGGCATTCAAGAATCGTCCGGAACGTGTCGGCATCGATTTTTTGATCCACGAGCAGGGTGCGCAGATGAATCTCGAAATCCGAAAGGTCGGCTGCAGCTTCCGTGAGTTCCACTTTCTGTATCAGCCGGTCGAGCCGAAGCCGGACAGTAGGGTAGGAAACTCCATACTCCGCCGCGACTTTCTTTAACGAACCCGAATGCAGGAGAAAGCGTTTGAGGAAGTTGCAATCCTCATCACTGAGTCCAGTCATCCAGTTGGGAATCGGGCGATTCATTGAAGTAATTAATGTCAGAATAGAAAATAATTTAAACAAAGTTAAAGTGAAAATGAATAAAGTTGATATATTGAGCGGCGTTAGGCTTGGATGTGAACTGCGGAGAGCATCACCTTATGGAAGACCGAAGCCTTTTCAGAGTCGGATGGAAGGAGTTGGGCGAAGGGGCATCGTGAGACTGGCATCCTGCCAGTCAACCGGACCGGCTGGAAGCCGGTTTCACATCTGAGTCATCACAGTTGTCGCTCAGCGGGATCCTAATCCTCTACCTTGCGATACAG
>JAHDCN010000254.1 GCA_020629815.1 Verrucomicrobiota bacterium | reverse complement strand
ACCCTGCAACAACCCTCCCACCTTCTGGAGACCAACTTTTCACACATCCGCGGCTACAAAGGAAAACAGGTCTTTGTGCACAGAAAATTTGCTCCGCACCTCGAAAAGCTGAACGCCTTCTGTAAATCGAAAGACCTCCACCTATTGGTCATCAGCAGCTATCGATACGAGCAGGACAACCTGAAAAACGCAATCGTCAAACCGGCGACTTTTTCCAACCATCTCGTCGGATGCGCGCTCGACTGCAATGTCCAATACAAGGGCACGCTTTACAATTCAACCTCCCTGCGCCAATCGAACCTGGCTAAACTTCCTGAGAGGGTCCGCTCCTACATCGCCTACATCCAGAAAGACACTCCCTTGCGGTGGGGCGGCACTTTCAACGACCCTGTGCATATTGATCTCCCGATAAACAAGCAAAGCAGAAGCACCTGGCACGAATGGCGGAAAGGTTGCGCAAAAGATTGGGAGAACGCCACCAAGAAGCCACCCGCCTTGCAGAATCTGAGAAAGCTCGCCCGGAAAATACGCGACCGAATCACTGCGGATTGATCGCCTTCTCGACTGGAGCAAGTATCCGCTCCAACTCACCGAGGTTTTTCTCCGCCTCATTGATTGCTTTCAGCTGCGGCTCGTATTTTTCACGGTGCTGTCGGCAAACCTTACGGAGAGGCTCGAACAATTTGATGAAGTCCTCGTAAAACTCATCAGTTGCCGATTCAAAGGCCTGTCTTTGAACAGAAGAAACCTTTTCCCGAAATCCCTCGAGCGCATCCGAATAGAAATTCCGGATTCGTTTCACTGATCTTGCACCGGTTGACGCACCGAGAAGAAGACTCACCCCCCCAATAGCCCACATCAGAACATTCCATGGTGCCAGATCCAGCATCGAAAGAGTAATCGCAGCGATGGCAGCCATCACCGCCCCGAAAATATATAACCACACGAGATGACTGCGCTTGGAAAGCTCTTCTCCGAGCGCCTCTTTCAATCGCAAATCCCGTAGCGCCGCGGCGGTCGCATCCTCGACCGCAGTCTCAATACGCTTGGTCGATTCACTCCAATCCGGCTTACCATCACTTCCAACGCTGAGCTGGAGATTAAAGTGCTCCTCCATTTCCTCCGAAACCCGCTCCCAGAGATGCGCCACATCCTCCTTTACCGCATCGGCTCCGGCACCCACGCTGCGCCGGACCGATTTCATCGTAGTTGCAAAAACCAACCCCTCGATATCACTCGCGCTGTTTTTCTGCGGCATCAGAGCCGAGGTCACCTTGAATTCGGAATTCAACAAAGGCTCAGCCTGCAATCCCGCCGCCATAAAACTTTGATCGAAAGCCTCAAAAAGCGGCTCGACCTTTTTCATCGTGCGCTCTTTCTGAATCTCACACGCAGGCTCTAAACCACTGAGGAGTTCGGCATCAGCCCGAATAATCTCCGACGCAGTGCCCAGCTTTTCCTTCACCTCGCCCAACACATAGCAGGACGCCCGCCAGGCATGAATCAGCTTCGTTAATCTGGTCTCAGACGACTCAACAACCCCCGAAATGTAGCGCTCCAGATTGGCCATCTGGCTCTGATCGAAAAGCTCATCATCCTCCAACCCTTCGGTCTTCGACAAAAACGCCTGCTTCGCAGAAACGGCAAAAGTGGGGAAATGCTGACCAAAGCGATGATGCGCCGTTTTCTGCAAATGCTCCAGAATCGCAGCGACCTCTTCTTCGGTTCGCAAATCGCACTGCTGCAGCACGAAGACCACTTTCTTGCGCCACTGGTGATGAATCCGGTCCAGCAGATCCCAGGTCGACGCCCCCCACGGATTGGTTACCGAAAACACAAACAGGACCAGATCTGCCATTGGCAAAAACTGCTCGGTAATTCTTTGATGGCGCGGCTCAATGGAATTCGTCCCCGGCGTATCAACGATATTAAAATCCCTCAGGAACTCATTGGGGCGGAACACTTCAACCAAATCATCGGAAAAATCGAATTCATGGGATTCGTCACCATGTTTGAAAAACGCAATCCGATCGGTTGTCGGGATCACATCGGCCGAGCAGAAGTCTGCGCCAAACAACGCATTGAGTAATGTCGACTTCCCTGCGTTCACCTCCCCCGCGACCACAAACAGAAACGGGTCCTCGAGATTCGCCACCAGATTGCGGAGCAAGTTTCCCCGAGCAGCCTCGATACCCGCATGATCACACAGCTCGGAAAGAGACTGTACGGCCTCGGACAACTTCGAGCGGGTCTCGAAGTAGTTTTTCCCGAGCTTTTCTGTATGCATTTCAGACACGGAGAACTGGAGTGGACTGTTTAATGAAGCGAAATATTTAAGTTTGCCAAATCATTTTCTCAACAATGCGCCACATTCTTTTCGTGCGTTGCATTTTCCCTTTCCGTTACTCGTCCGGCCGGGGCATCAAAAAATGATCAGAAGTCCGACAATAACCGGCCGGAACCTCCATTCGCCCAATCGGCTGAAACCGGGAGCTGTCGACGAGAAGTGTGTCCGGGTCCAAAACTCCCTCTTTGGTGTGAATCCTTTGGACCACGCCGATCACAATTCGATTTCGGCCAATCTCCATGGTGGACCATTCCCGGCATTCCAGAGCAGCAGGCGCTTCGGCAATCCGGGGAACACCGACGCTGGTGCCCGGCTCTGTAGAAAGCCCACAGAACTCTACCTCACTCACCCCGAAAGCAAACTCTGCCGATGTTTCATTCATCGCGGTTGCGCAGGCTTCGTCGACAAGATTCACCACAAACTCCCCGGAACGCCGAATATTCCGCGCCGTGTCTTTGGGAATCCCCGGTTCCTTATCCCCCGGAGCAAACGCGACTACCGGCGGTCTGGTTCCCAGAACATTGAAAAAACTGAAAGGCGCAGCATTCACGACACCGTCTTCATTCATCGTAGTGATCCACGCAATCGGTCGCGGTGTCACCAATCCGGCCAGCAATTTGTATGAATACTTTGCGTGCTCCCCTGTCAGATCGAATTCCATGATCAAGGGTCGATTCAGGACGTTGCGATGGCAAGAGATTCCCTTCTGAACGATGAAACAAAACGGGCCTTCCATTGCTGGAAGACCCTCAGCGTCAAACCTGTCGCTGTTTCGCAATTGCTAGCTGAATCTCAACATCATTCAATCAACGAGGTCGGGTGAAAAACTCTCCAGAAATCTCGTTAACTAACAACCAACGCACCGTCTCCGCACCTCAGCCCAGAGGCAAATGACAATCAGCCAGTTTGTGTGACAATTCTGAGGAATCGCGCCAAGTCCAAACAAAAAGAGCGGGACCGAAGTCCCGCTCTCGAAATTTGTAAGCACCTCGCAAAGGAGATGCTTAATGGAGTCTAAGCAGACCTACCAGTAGCTGCGGACGCCGAGCATCCACGTGCTGGAGTCCAGCCCCTGGTTGGTGCCAAGCACATCACCAGTTGCATACTCGTAACCTGCCATCAGCTTCAGGTTGTGGTCGCAAATGTAGTAGTTAAGACCTGCGTAGAAGGTGTGGTAGTTTTCCACTTCCTGACGAACAGGGAAACGCTGAGTGCGCTGATTGCGACCTTGATCCATGTAGGCATACTTGGCCACGAACTGAAGGTTGTCAGTAATGTCGTAGTAAGGCATCACAACAAATCCCCAGGTATCATCACCTGCATTGATTGCTCCGCGGGCTTCGCGGTTAAAACCGAAAATCAAGTCAGTAACCAATCCAAGGCGGCCGAATTCCGACTCTGTTCCGAGAGCAACTGTGTGCTCATATGGAGCGTCGTAACCGTTTACAGCATTACCCTGACCATTCACCTGACCACCTGAGTTATTCACAAACACATAGTCAAAGTGGAAATCAGTCGCATCGCTAATCGCCATTGACGTTCTGTAGCTGAGTGACCCCCGGCTATTGAAATCAGGCCAGTTTTGCAAACCGGTGTTGTCCTGATCGGAACCAGTCAACCAGGCGCCAATCTCATGATCCAGTCCGCCCATGGCGAAACCAACAGTAACACCCCAAGGCTTCTGGTCAGCCACCTCATTCACGATGTGTGAACGCTCGATAGTAAGAATCTTTTTGGATGAAGTGGAGAATTCACGAGTGATCTTTTGCTTCTGCTTACCAAGCTGCACGTAAAAATCATCGGAAGGTTCCCAGTCGAGATAAAACTCATCCCAGTTGTTGAAGAAAGGTCCGCGAGTCAAACCGCGACCAGTTCCTGCACCATCAGAAATATTGGCTGATGTCTTCAGAGTCAGGTCACCGGCGAATTCGATATCCATACCAAGACGGAAACGGCGGTGTTGCCACTGGTGGAAGCCGTTATCACCTCCGCCTGAAACATCTTCAGACTGGGAAATATACTGACCGTGATAGCGACCATTGAATGCGATTTCACGAATGAAACCATCGCCTTCATACAAAGTCGATGCATCAAAGACATTACAAACAGTCCAGGGTTCCGCCTCGATTGGCACTTTGTCATCGATTACAGCCTTGCCGTAACCGCCGTCTCCAGCAACGGCGGCTCCGCCTGATGCCAGCACACCAACAGCACCCGCTACGG
>JAHDCN010000253.1 GCA_020629815.1 Verrucomicrobiota bacterium | reverse complement strand
TCGCTGGAATCGTGCAAGTTCCCATCCATCAAGCTGGAGCAAAACAGGATCATGCTGTTGTCGAGCAGGTTGCTTTCGCCTTCATTGGTCGCGCGCATTTTTTGCAGAGCAGCCGACCAAAGTTCGATGTGGTATTGATTGATCCGCTGATACATATCGAGCTTCTTCGCCTGATCCTGATGGTGCGAAATCTCATGCATGCCGCCTTCAATTCCACCGAGGTGGGAGAAATTCATCCCACTCAGATCGTTGTTAAGCATCAGGGAGACGACACGGGTCTTATCGGTCTGCAGGGCGAGAACCAGGATGTCGAGCATCAGTTGCATGTGCTCCTGACCGGTGGCCGGCAGTCCGGCTCCGGGTCTATCAAAAGTTGGCTCTGTAACGGATGGTTGCCAACCGTGTCCGTTGGTTTCTTTTTGTGATCGTTGCTGCGATCTTTCGATCCGCTGTTCGAGTTCGCGAACTGAAGTCAGGTACTCATCGAGTTTATTGGCATCGTGGGAGCTCAGCTGGCCGCGCAGGCTTTTTGCGTCGCCCAGGACAGCATCAAGGATGCTCTGATTTTGCACTCCGGCATTGCCATCGGCAAACAGTCGATCAAAAGCAAGTCGGGGATAAATTTCCTTCGGTGCAGGCCGACGCGAAGCCGACCAGCTAATATGGTTCGAGTAAATCGAAGAATAGCCGAGCTCAGTGGAATAGCGGGGCCCCTCGGTGCCGATCACCAGGCTGGGAATCGCGGTCTCTTCCCCTGTCTTTTGCGCAATGAGCTGATCGATTGTGGTACCCACCTCAATGTCGGTAGTGGTCTGCTTTACTTTCAGACCCGACAGCACGTTCATTTTGGGAAAGTGCCCGCCGCCATCGGTGTTCAGAGTGGAGTGATTGCGCAATCCTTTGAAAAACAGCAGCTGATCTTTTACCGATTCCAGAGGCTGAAGCGTTTTCGAAAGTTCGAGGCCGGACTCTGTGTTCTTTGCCCACCAGTTGGGCACGTTTACCCCGTTGCCCATAAACACACAGGCGAAACGGCGTGGCGCAGCAGCGGTGCCGCTCGCTGCAAAGGTTTCCATCCACGGTAGTGCCATGGTAACTCCGAGGCCGTGCAGAAATTTTCTTCGCGATGGGTTCATGGATTCTTCCGGTATTGAAACTGGCGACTTAAGACAAGGGGCTTGATGGCTGCATCGAAAGTGTAATTCCACTTCTTCATATTATCGACCATCGATTGCAGTAGCAGTTGATCGCTTGCTCCGATCTCTCTGCCAAGTGCGTAGCCCGCGAGCTTGGTGCAGAAATGATGAAGGAACTGGTCTTCCTCTTTTTCGAACCATTGTCGCAGTCCGTTGATGCCCTCGAGAGCCATCCCATCGCTGGTTTCTCCGCGGTTATCGATGGGCTTGCCGTGCTCGTCTGCTTCGCGCCAGCGCCCTATGGGGTCGTATTTTTCGAGCGCAAAGCCAAGTGGATCGATCTTGTCGTGACAACCGGCACAGCTCGCATTCTCCCGATGTTTTTCCAATTGTTGGCGCAGTGTGAAAACCTGACCTGCCTCGCCCTCTTCTTTCAGCTCAGGGACGTTGGGTGGTGGAGGTGGAGTGGGGCGTCCCAAAACCTCACGTAGAATCCAGTCACCGCGCAGAACAGGGCTGGTTCGAACCGGATAAGAGGTCTTCGCGTGAAACGCTCCCATTCCGAAAATGCCGCCTCTTTGATACTTCGCTACCTCAACCGCCCGGAATTCCTCACCACCGACGTCAGGAATTCCGTAGTGACGTGCCAGAGGCTCATTCAGAAGGGTGAAGTCAGCCTGCAGTAGCTGAGTTACGGGCTGACTTTCCTGAATGACCTTTGCCATGAAGCGCCACACTTCTTCGTACATCAGGTGGCGCAATTTCCAGTCGAACTCGGGAAATTTCTCCGGGTCGATATTCTTCAGCGTATACAAGTCGTGGAAACCGAGCCACTGGCCGCCGAATTCCTGCGCCAGCGCAAACGAGCGATAGTTTCGAACCATCCGATCAACGTGATTGGCGGCGACTTCCCAATTGTCGCTGAGCAGGGTGCCATCCCGGGCGCTTTGCAGCAGCGCTTCATCCGGCGGACCGGACCAGAGAAAGTAACTAAGCCGGGCGGCATACTCATATTGCGACAGTAGTGACTCCTTTTCGCCGGCCCCTTTCTCGACCCTAAATAGAAAGTGTGGCGAAACGAGAATACTGACCAGCGCTTCACGGGCCGCAGATTCCTGATTCATTTCTTTCGACCGGGCGTCGAAATAGATCTTCTTCAGATTTTCGTATTCCAAATGCGAAACGGGGCGGCGCCAGGCGCGATCAGCAAACTTGCGCAAGTGATCGAGCACCGCTTCGTCCCAGTGGCCGAGGACTTCGTCGGGCACGTTCTTTCTCGAAACGAATGAGAGATCACGGCGTTTCGCTTCGATACCTTCCCGGTCGTTTGGCGCCCGCCGGAATAATTGCTCATTGCTGAGATAGTAGGGGCCAACGGGTTTATCGTCCCACTTGTAAAGATTCCACTCCACCATGTCGCAGCGTTTGTTGTGATTGGCTGGCAACACCCTCTTCATCACATCGAACTCGCCCATCAGTTTCTTGTGAGCCGGGCTCAACCGGTGCCACATCGTCAGCACTCCCGGTATGACCGCGGGCAGCTTTACCGTTTCGTTGCCGGCTTTCACCAGCCACTGGACACTGGCTTGCTCGCGATTCGGTGCATCAGGTTCCAGCAGAGCAGTTGCGGTAAAAGCGGTCGCTGATTCAGGCACGGGCAGTGTGATGATGGATGGCGCTTGAACCGCAAAAGTCTCTTTGGGCATTTCCTTTCCTGCTGGATGCGAACGCCAACGATCCAGGTGAGGCTGCAGCCATTTGGTCTTCTCAGTCCCGTGGTCGTTGCGCAATTTCCACATCCAACCAGCGAGGCTCTGCCAGTTGCCGTCCGGCCAGCGAAATGACAAGTCGCTCCAATGAACGATATCCCCGGCGTTTCCATCTCCGACATCGCTGACCAGCAATTGCACTTGTTGCTGGTTACCCAGCGGGATCTCCTGTCTTGCCGGTTTTACACTGTCGGCGTCCTGCTGCATCCGCTGTACGCTGGCCCATTCATCTTTTTTCACATACCATTGTCGGCGTTCATTCTGCATCCAGTTGAAGTGGTTCTCCACATTCTCAGGAACACTTTTTGGTTGGGCCGGATTGGGATGGGGCGCTCCGTGAAAAGCATCAATCGTCAGTGCCAAATAGCGGGATTGTTCCTGCGGTTCGTTGAGTAAAAACCACCAGTTGTTGAGAAAATCGGTGTCGAGTTTGGCCTCCTTTGCCAAAGCTTCCAGTGATACCGCTCCGGTAATTTCACGATGCTTCCATTTCCAACAGGCGAGCAGGTAATCCGCTTCACGAAGGTCATCGCCATCCTTTGGCAGGAAAAGCTCTGCCTGTTGTCGATACCAGCTACGCAGCCCCTGCTCGACCGAGTTCTTCACCAGTTCCGGACCGCGGTCACCGACCGGTTCATTTTGAAAGGTAATACCGCTGCCGGGAAGAATCTCAGCGAGACTGGCGACTTCTCTGGCGGAGCGCAGATATTTTTCCAGCTGCTCTGGACTGATAAACAGCACGTCGCCTGTATTGGAAAATCCTTCTCCGCCGCCACCATCGGCGACGAACCCTTCGGAAAAATTCTTCCACTTTCCGGTCAATTCACGAAGCGTATGTCGATACTCTGCGTTGGTCAGGCGTCGCATCGTAACCACACCGGGATCGCCTGCGTTTTCGCGAGCAGAGCGATCCAGGGCCTGCTTGATCCATTGACCCAGCTTGTTGCGCTCGTCGGGTTTAGGTTGGGTCTTCTTGTCCTTCGGAGGCATCTCTCCGGTAGTCACGCTGTGCAGAGCCCGTTCCCAGAGTTTGTAATCGGTCACTTTGCCTTCTGAATCGTAAATGCCGTCGAGTATAACGTCGCCTTTTGCGGTATCGGAGTCGTGACAAGTCAGGCAGTATTCTTCCAAAAGTACAGACGCCCGGTCCCAGGAAAGGGTTGATTGCTCCGCATAACCGAAACCAATGCTCCCCAGGCAAATGAGAATTAGAAAAAAGCGTTTCACTACGTGTGTTACGAATACCAAAGGGATACGATTTCACCAACTTTGGAGGCATCGAAAACGTTTTTTTCCGGAAGGACTGTTTTCAGAGAATTGTAATTGCTCTGACAGGAAAGGTCGGTGACTGCGGGGATGTCATTCACGGCTATGCAGTCGCAACTCAAACCGGACTCTTCGATCGCAGCCACGGTCAACAGAGTGTGATTCAGCATGCCAAGCCGGTTTGCCGAAACAATCATGACCGGCAGTTCTAAAGCGACTGCCAGATCTGCCATGGTTCGCGTTTCATCTACCGGAACCATCCATCCACCTGCGCCCTCAACGATGACAAAATCGAAACGTTTCTGAAGTTCTATCAGCTTCGTTTGGATTGATTCAAAACAGATGACGTCGTTTCCTGAGCAAGCCAATGGCGCAAGAGGTTCGGCCAACGAAATTGGATTGACCTCGTCCAGAGTCAGATTACCTGGACCACTGGCTT
>JAHDCN010000252.1 GCA_020629815.1 Verrucomicrobiota bacterium | reverse complement strand
GACCCACGCATTACGAATGCGTTGCTCTACCCCTGAGCTACACCGGCCTGTTGGCGAAAATAATTACCGCGTGTCTATCGATGTCAATGCAATGACCGAAGCGAATGGGCAAAAAAAATCCCGGCAATCCAAAACGAATCGCCGGGATTCTCCGGGAGATCGAAAAAGGGGGGCATCAATCTCCCAAGATGTATTAGGGAAGGAATAACAGCCTCTCGGCATCATTTCCAACTGTGGTTGCAGGCTATTGCCAGAAATGTGACAAGTTTTTTGAAATTTTTTTCGATTTTTTGTTTTTTCATCGTCACACCCCCCGATTTCGGGGCAATTTTAGGTGTTAATGGGCGCGAATAGCGACAGAGAAATGTTCATCGAACAGGTTCGGGAACATCATGCCAGCCTGCGAGGTTTCGTCAGGTCGCTTGGCGTCGCGCCAATGTGGGTGGACGACGTCGCACAGGAAGCGTTCATCGTTGCCTACAACCGTCTTTCTGAATTCGATCAGGATCGTGATTTCGGGGCCTGGCTGCGCGGTATCGCCAGAAATTTGGTAATCAATGAGCGGCGCAAAGATGCCCGGCGAAAGCGCATCCTCTCTGACAATCTCACTGATGTGTTGGTTTCCACGACTTCAATACCCGAGGAAGAAGAACAGGAAATGGGGGACAGTGCTCTGGCTCGTGTGGAAACGCTGAAGGAGTGCGTAAAGAGCCTCCCTGAAAAGAGTGGCGGTTTACTGAGAGCCCGATACGAGGACAATCTCTCGGCCAACGATATTGCTGCGAATTTTGATATGAAGGCTCCCGCAGTGCGCAAAGCACTGGAGCGGGTGCGGACAGCTTTACGGAAGTGCATGGACGAACGCTTGCAGCCGGCACAAACGTAAACGATTTTAGAACAGGAAATGAATTGGGATTCCAGACAGGAAAGACTTCTCGAACTTCTTCGCTCCGGCGAGGAAGAGGTAGATTTTTCACAAATCGCGGAGGCTGCAAAGAACGACTCTCGCTTTGCTTCTGCGTTGCGAGAGGAATTGGAATTTTCCGAATTGATTCGTCAGGCACTTGTTTCCGGCACCAATCAGGATGCCTCGCTGGAGGAAGCATTTGAGGCCAGTCAATTGAGCCTTTCGGAAATGCAGCAACATGCTGTGGAAGGAAAGATTTCTTCTGTGACGGCAGATCGCCTGGCACGCGAACTTGGAAGCGAGCCGGAATTAGCAGCTGAGTTTCGACGTAGTCTCTTTACTGATGAATGCGTGGCCCAGGCAGTATCCTCATCGAAAGGTTCCGATGCCTTTGTCGAATCATTGGAAACACGGATGTGGGCTGAGACGCATCAAGATCGCTTTGTCGAAAATTTCGAGTCCCGCCTGAAAGCGGAGGAAGAAAATGTAGTCGAATTTACGCCTGTAAATTGGACTCGAACCATCGCTCAACTCGGTGCGGTCGCAGCTGTGGTAGCGTTCGGCACATTTTTTACCATCACTAAGTTTCTCGCTCCTAATCAGCCATCCAACGTTGTCGCTTCTGTAGCGAAAAAATCTTCTGATGCTGTGTGGATCAATGACGCGGCTCCAACTGAGGACGGATCGATCCGGATGGGCAGTTACGAGTTGGAAAGCGGTGTGGTATCTCTGAGATTTTCTAATGGGCAGGAAATGACGGTGGAAGGTCCGGCGAGGTTTGACGTCACCGGAGAATCAGCTGCGTTTGTTCACAGCGGTATTGCTCTCGCTCAATCCCCGCACCCGGATTTAGGATTCACCCTCGAATCAAACGGGGTCAGTTTCTCAGACTCACCGCGGCTTCTGGGTATCGATGCCCGCTCAGAGACATCTACCAATGCTCTCGTGTTTCAAGGAGATGTCGGCGTGTGTCTTGCAGATGGCGGAAAGTGCCGGGAAATTTATGAGCAGGAAGCCGTGAAGGCGGATCACCGCAGGGAAAAGATTCTCGATATTCCTTACGACCCCGGTGCGTTCGAAAAGGCCTGGGAATTGGTCGCCGGCGTTGAGCGAAATCTCGGTGCGGTAAAAATTGAGCTTCCCGGAAGTAAGATCGAACCTGCGAAAAGCGAGGGTCCGCCTCCGATTCAGGTTTTTCTGGAAAATGACTCTTTTCGCGTGCCGGAAAATGATGCGCTGAAGGTGGACGAAGTAAACCCGGGACAGTTCGCATCTGTCGATGTGAACCCGGGTCGCGACCTTCATGCCGATGGCGAATTGCGGAGTTACCTTCTGCAGCTTTGGCCGGAGGATGAAGCCGCCAGCAATAACGAGGTGGAAGCCTCACTCACTTTTGATCATCCGGTCGTAGGGGTGATTTTCAGCTCGGACCGGCTGCAGGGAAGCGACGAGGTCGTCGGAACCCATTTGGAAAATGAGGTCAGTAGCGGTAGGGGTTTGGACTCCGGCAACGACAGCATTCTTCTCAGCGAAGATAGACGCACAATCAATGTTCGACTCTCCGGTGGAAAGCGCGATCTTGATCAAGTTCGGGTAGTTGTCGCCCTTAACTAGAGAGCTCGCCTTTCTTCAGCCGAAGCCGATTCATGGTGCGCCCTTCGGCCAGCCATTGTTCTTCGAAATCTGTCGTCGGGTAGAAAAAGGCATCCTCAGGCCAATTCTCCTCAAAGAAAAACGGACATGTTTCCTGCACCTCCAGGGCCTCTTCGAAGTATTCTGCCGAATCGGTCTTAAAAAGCAGCTCTCCATCGTCTTTCAACAATCGATGCAGCTCGCGAAGAAAAGGCATCTGGCACATCTGCCTGCGCCGGGCGTGCTTTTTCTTCGGCCACGGGTCAGGACAAAGAAAGTGAATCCGGTTAAACACCTGATCCGGCAGCAGTCTCTCGACCGCGTACCGGGAATCGATCCGGAGAACACGAACATTGTCAATACCTGCCGCTTGCGCTTTGCGGGAAACTTTTCGAACCCGACCAAGCAATCTCTCCACTCCGACAAAGTTTCGATCCGGATACTCGGTTGCCATTCGAATCAAAAAGGAACCGTCGCCACACCCCAGATCGAGTTCCAACGGTTGATTCGGAATATCAAAAAACGACTCCAGCTTCAGACTTTGGAACCAGTCGTCGGGATAAATCTCAAATGGATAGGCAAATGACTCGGCCATAAAATGAGCCGCTAGTCTCTCCGTTTTCCCCCGAGTTTCAACTGGGTCTTCGAAATCAATTCTTTGCCTTGGGAGAAGAAACAGACATCGGTCTAATGACGATCTGTTTGAGGAGTTCTGAGCCGGTCGCTTCCGAACCGGGCGCGCCTTTTGGCGGAATGAAATAGACCCGCGACTTTCTCATCCGGGAAGCAATGTTGGATTCCGGAGCATGGTAAACCGGCTGGTGAGATTCTGGAATTTCCTCTACCGTCTCTACGATCTCCGGTTCAAGGCGGAGTGGTTCATCGGCCAGAATGACCGGCGCATCTTCGATGTCGATCTTTTCTTCGTTCTCATCAAGAGGCGCAGCCTTGTCGAGAGAAGACTCATCGACTGGCCCCACAGGCTCAATCACCTGAATTTTATCTTTTCTGGAAAACGAAATCTTCTTCCCATGAATCGATGCAACAGCAGGCTCCTCCTCACTTTCTTCCGTCCCGCCTCCGACTCTGCCGCTCAATGTTTTTTCCTGAACCAAAGCTTCAGGCATAGCAATTTGCGGAGCAGGAACAATCTTTGGCTTGCCTTCGATTTTCGCTGCGATTTTCGCGATGGCCTCCTCGATCTTCCGGTCCACAAGTTCTTCTTCCGACTCTTTTGGCTCTGCCTCAGGATTCTCAGCTTCCTCTACTTCAGCCAGCTGCTTCTTCTGATCTTTTAGAAACTGCTCAATCGGCGATGATGACTTGATACTCGCCAGTTCCTCCTGCCGCTTCTTCTGTTCAACCGCCGGGTCAGGTCTGGAAAGAAAGGCCTCCCTGATCACCTTCGCCTTCTTTGGACGCGCCTCCATGCTTGCTTCGGCAATGATCGTTGCCTCTTCTGGATACTCGTTCAAAGCGATGTGGACAATCTGTTTGAGAACAGCATCGTCCGGATTGATTTCGGCAATCGCGACCTTAATCAGATCGTCCAAACAGTCCGGGCTCAACTTTACCGCATCTCCAAACAGCAACAAACCTTCCGCAGGTCTTGCTTTCAAGCCCACCTTCAATGTATCCGAGGCCAGTGAACAAGTTTCGGCCGACTCCGATCCTAGAAGTGAAGTGGAGAGAATCGGTGCCAATAAAAAAGAGGCTGCCGCTGTGCGAAGTTTTGCGAGTTTTTTCATGGTGTTTTGTCTAACACTTTTGAAAGATGGAGCGGGTAGTGGGAATCGAACCCACGTAGCCAGCTTGGAAGGCTGGAGCTTTACCACTAAGCTATACCCGCACTCGCATAACTTGCAGGAAATTATAAAACTTTCAATTAATTTTTAGAGATTCTAAAATTTAGAGAAGCTTTACTAAATCTCACAAGAACGAAGAGAACGCCTTTGGCGACTCGGGACGGGAAGTTTATCCAGACTTGGGAAAATGCCAACTTCATTTTTCGAGAAAATCCGAAAAACCTTATTTCGCTGGTTACGCTGTGACCCGTTGTTCTATGCGCTGGTGCTTCTGATTGTCGG
>JAHDCN010000251.1 GCA_020629815.1 Verrucomicrobiota bacterium | reverse complement strand
CTAACCGCAGCCAAACAAATTTCTTCTTTGTTCTAGTATTGGTTTGGATTGAACAAAATAGAAAGGCGCGGACCGTGAGGTTCGCGCCTTTTTGTTTTTCGGGTTTTCCGGAAAATGTTCAGAACTATCCCGCCACCCGCATCGGCATGATGACGTAGAGGAAGGGTTCGTCCACTTTGAGAACACCGGGGCTGCTCTCGTCGATCAGGTCGAGGAAAACTTCATCCTGATCCAGAATACGAAGTGGAGCCATGACGAAATCGGGATTGAAAGCGATCGACATCTCCGGGCCATCGTAGCGAATCGCGAGTTTCTCTTCGGCTTCACCGACGTCGGGCGAATTCGCAGAAATGGCGAGTTGGTTTTCGCTGAAAACGAATTTCACGGAGTTGGTTTTCTCATTAGCCAAAAGGCCGACACGTTTCACTGCGTTGAGAAATGTTTCCCGCTCGAGAACGACGCGGTGCTTGGCTTCTCCGGGGATGACCTGACGGAAATTCGGGTAGTTGCCTTCGATGAGTTTGCTGGAGAGAACACTCTCGTTCAGCTCGAAGGTTGCCTGCGAACCGGTGAGATACACTTTTAGTTCGCCGCTGTCGGAAAGCAGACGCAACAGCTCAGCCACGGCTTTGGTCGGGATAATCACGCCGGTTTCCTGCCCTGCGGGAAATTCGAGATCCTGCTCAACCATGGCGAGGCGGCGGCCATCGGTCGCGACCAGTGTGAGCAGGCCTTCACCAAAGGTGCAATTGACACCGTTCAGCACGTAGCGAGTCTCGTCGGTGGAAATGGCATAGGAAGTTTTCTTCAGGGCATCGAGCAGCAATTTCTGATCGATGGTGAATTCGTTGGCTTCGCCGGTTTGACCCAGCTCGGGGAATTCATCCACGGGCAAACCGAGGATTTTGAAGAAACTCGGACCACTCCGGACGGAGGCGACGTCGTCGGTATCGACTTCGAATTCAATATCGCTGGTGGCCAGCTCGCGGACGATGCTTGCCAGGCGGCGCGCCGGAACGGTTGTGGAACCGGGCGTTTCCACATCAGCTTTGATGCGGGTGGTCAGAGAAACATCGAGGTCGGTCGTGGAAAGTTCGAGGCCCAGCTCATCTGCCTGAATTTTTACGTTGGACAGAATGGGCAGGGTGGTTCGGGTGCTGACGACGTGCTGCACCTGGTTCAGGGCTTCCTGGAAGACGTCTTTTTCGATTCGAAACTTCATATGAAAGTTGTGGCGGGACCGCAAAGATATTGAACGCGATTCCTGTCACTGTCTATTAACATTTGCGGGATTGCTTTTGCAAGAATCTCCGTAACGTTCGTCTCACTTATATGAAAACTCTCTTCTCCTGCCTCTCGTTGTCTTTCGCCTTCGTCGGCGCCGGTTTTTCTCAGGGCGTGATTGACATCGCTACCGAGTTTGAAAAACAGAAGATCGCTGCGGTCGAAAAATACCTCGAGGATAATCCGGATGCCGAAGACAAGGATAAAGCTCTTTCGATCTTGATCGGCGGCAGCATGACGGTCGGCAACTTTGATCCGATCCCGGGTTTGCTTCAGCAGCGCTATGATTTGTTTCCCAAGGAAGGGGAGAATGTGGATTTGCAGCGACTGCTTCAGGAAATCGTACAGCCCTACATTGAGTCGTCGATCATGACGGATAAGAAAGATCAGGCGAAGAAATTTGTGAATCAGTTCAAGTCAGATTTCGCGGCTCATCCGCAGGCGCAGCAATTGCACCAGGTGGTGGATCAGTTGGCTGCCAATCTCTCGCTGCCCGGGGTGGGGGACATCATGGATCTCAACTTCACGGCTATGGATGGGACAAAGGTCAATCTTGCGGAGATGACTGATAAAGTGGTGTTGGTGGATTTCTGGGCAACCTGGTGCGGACCGTGCATCGCCGAAATGCCGAATGTGATCAAGACCTATGATGCTCACAAAGAGAAGGGCTTCGAAGTGATCGGAATTTCTCTGGATCAGGACAAAGCGGCTCTGGAAAAATATGTCGCCGATAACAAAATGGCCTGGCCGCAGTATTACGACGGCAAGGGCTGGGAGAATGAAATCGCTCAGCAATACAGCATTGGCCAAATTCCGGCGACTTTTCTGATTGGCAAAGAAGGCAAGATTATCGCCACCAATCTGCGCGGTGAGGCGCTGGAAAAGGCTGTGGAGGAAGCTCTGGCCGAGTGAGCAATCGCAATTTTTGCTGAGTCAACAGGGTTGGGTCGCTCACCTAACCCTGTTAAGTCAATGACCTAACCCTGTTCAATCGGGAAAAAGCGTTTGATACAGCGCCGGTTTTTCCCTAACTTCCCCGTCCCTGATCCGATCAGTGCACGCACCATTTCGTAGACCATGCTCACGCAGTTCAGAACTATCCAGAAAACCACTTTGATTATCGTCACTGTGATCATCGTGATCGCCTTTGCATTTCTTTATTCGGACTATGACTCCATGCGCGCTGTCGGCGGTGTGGACTGCGTCGTGAAAGTAGACGGCAAGTGCTATCGCCAAAAGGAAGCGCAGAAGCTGGCGACCAATTACGACATTGCCATGCGTTTGGGGATGTATGATTTTGCGATCGATCTTTTCAATACGAGAAGAAAAGACCGCGACCCGACTGATTTTATTATCAGCCTGATCACTTTGCGCAATGCAGCGGAAGAGCTCGGTATTGAGCCGACGCCGGAGGAGATCAAGCAGGCGATTCCTACGTTGCCGGTGTTTCAACAACCGTTTGTCACCAAAGAGTATCTCGAAAATAATCTGCTCGGACCCAATGGATTCACCGATTCTGACCTGGCCCAGCTGGTAAAAGATTATCTCAGTTACCAGAAGCTCCGTGAGCTGGTTGGTAGCGGAGTGCAGACTGTGCCTTCGGAGGTGGACAAATTTTACGTGCAGCAGAATCAGCGCTTCGACGCGTCGGCGATTCACTTCAATCGCGAAGACTTCGTCGGCAAGGTCAATCTGACTGAAGAGGATGTGAAGAAATACTACGAGGACAATAAGGAGTCGCTGCTTTCAGAAGAGAAGCGCGCTTTTAATTTCGTAAAATTCATCCCGAAGAAGCTGGCTGACGATGCCACTCAGGAGGCGAAAGCCAACGCAAAGCTGGATTTTGCCAATGCGATGAACCGAATTTACGCAGACCTCGCGGAAGAGGGGACTGACTTTGTTGCCGGTGCCAATCGGGCGAAAGAGGATAATAAAGATTTCGGCATCGAGGTCGGGCAATTTGCTGCGTTTGCTCCCGACGCCGCGCCGGAAGCGATCGGCAAAGATCCTGCGCAGCTGGGTAGTCTTTTCTCCAAAGCTCTGATTCCCGGAGCGGTCACCGTTCCATTTTCTCAGGAAGACGGCAGCTACTATGTCTATAACCTGAAAGAAGTGGTGGCTCCGAAGCCACTGGAGTTGAAGGATGCCCGCAAGCAGATTGAAACGGTTCTGAAAAACCAGAAGTCGAATCAACTCGTCAATGACGCGGCTCTGGCAGCCCGTGGTAAGCTGGTGGAAGCTCTGGAGGGCGGGAAAAAGATTGCTGCTGCTGCGAAAGAGGCTGGTGTTGAGCTGGTATCAATTCCCAACTTTTCTGAAAGCGAGCCGCCGGCAGGTGTAGACGATTCCAGTCTGATTATCGGGGCAGTCTCCGGTCTGGAGGCGAACCAAGTTTCGGATGTGGTGACCAAGCCGGGTGGCAAAGGATATTTGCTCGCTCACGTGGAACGCTTGCAGTTGTATAAAAACGACGACATCGAAACCGAAAAGCGGGCGATCTCTGCTTCCCGAAACAATGAAGTGAAGCGCACCTTGTTTACCTCTTGGCTCAATCAGAAGCGTCGTGAAGCCGATGGCCAGCGTGCCGGCAGTGCTGCAGGACCGGTTGAGAGTGCGCCTGTGAACCCGGAGGGCGAGTAGGTGTCTTGAGCCCGGAGCTGGAAGAGTTGTTTGACGATGCCAATGGTGACCTTGCTGTAGGTGACCTGGAACAGGCGGTCGAAAAATACAGCAAATGCGTCGAGCTCGATCCTGAATTTTTCGACGGCTGGCATGCGTTGGCGATGTCGCTGATGAAAGTCGGGCGGATTTCCGAAGCAATCGGCGCCGGATTGAAGGCGACTACGTTGAAGCCGAATGACTTGCTAGCCTGGACGGCGCTGTCGCAGATGTATGTTCAGGATGGCCAGATTGCCGAGGCGGAAGACGCCAAAGGCAAAGCGAGAATTCTTTCCCTTGGCGGAAAAATTGTCAGAGAAGAGTAGCAGTTTTGCGAAAATGTCGGAAACGGCAAGCTCTTGTGTCTTTTGCCTGCTTTAGTGTGTCGGGGCCGTCACAATTGCTGTGGGATCACGCATGTTGTCACATTAAAAGAATTGAGTGCACTGATTCTTTCGCCAAAATCTCTTCATCGGTGTTCAAGGAGCCGCTTTCCGGAGCCGAAACGTGACGGTCGTTTTCGTCACATTTCGCGATTGGAAAAAGCTCGCCTCTACTGGTAAATCGAACTTCGACTCAACAAAACTAGAGAACAAAATGACTAAATCAGAACTCACAAAAAAATGGCTCCCCGTAGCGGGTGCTGTTGGTGTGCTGGCATCAGGCGGAGCCGCCGTTGCTGGAGA
>JAHDCN010000250.1 GCA_020629815.1 Verrucomicrobiota bacterium | reverse complement strand
CACACTCCCTGAAACGCCAGTGAGTGGCTGACATTCTTCCAGCCGTGTTCACTACTCAGCTTTTCCTCCACTTCCTGTAACACACACGCGAAAGGAACTTCAGAAAGTTCACCACAATCCCTACACAAAAGGTAATCGTGATGATGATCGGCAATGTTCAGCTCGAAAAAGTTGCCCTTTTCCCCAAAACTAAGCTGACGGATGATCCCGAGATCTTTGAGCTTTGTCACCAGTCGGTAAACGGTCGCCTGGTCCCGATCTTTCAGCCCGGGTTGCTTACTCAGCTCACTCAACAGAAAAGGTTTGTGCTGAGTTAGCATAACACCCAGCAAATCATCCAGCGCAGCCGTACGGCGCATCCCCAGATCACGTAGGCGATCTACGATTTGTTCAATGATCTCTCCGGAACGTTCGGAGGAAACGTGACAATCTGAGTGATGATGATCCGACATTCTTTCGTGTATTTTGCCGATTTGAAGCAAAGAATCAAGTTCACTTCTCCATTGCCGGACGCGGATCGTCGCCATTTGCTAACGCCGTGATGTAGCTCGCCAAGGCGGAAATTTCCTGATCGCTAAGGTGACGACAGGCATCAACCATCTTTTGGCCGGAGATATCCGATTTGTGATAGCCACGAAGTTCGGACTGATAGTTGCGCAGCTGACGCTCAATATACGTAGCGCTCAATCCCGTTAGTGGTGCGCTGCGGAATACAATCTCACCGGAACCATTATAGCGATGGCATGCCATGCATTGGTTCGCATAAAGATATCTTCCCCGATTCAGCATCTCTTCCGGTGACTCTACCGGCGGAGTGTACGACGGCATCTTTTCCACCAATTCTGATGCTGCAATGATTTGTTCATCACTAAGAGACATCGCAATCGCTCGCATTTGTAACCCGGGCAAATCTTCCGGTTTCGCCCCCCGCCATCCTTTGCGGAATTTTCCGATCTGCTCTTCTACATACCAAGAGGGCAATCCTGCAATCGGTGGCGAACTTAGCTCCGGTTTACCGTAACCGTCTTCGCCATGGCAGGTGGCACATACTCGAGAATAGGTCTGCTCAGCCGGAATAGCAGAAATTTCAGCAACCCCAGCAGCCTTCTCTGACCTGCAAGAGGCTAAAATCAGCATACCAACCAAAGCTGCGATCCTACGGTGCACGGGTCGTGGCAGTGGTAACTGGCTTGATGAGATTGCCGTAGGTTCGGCGATCGAGAAGGAACACATCGAGTGATCCTTCGATCTGGCCAAAATACAGGTCGCCGGTGGCCGGTGCAATTTTCAGAACACGAGTCTGCTCTGTAGATTCGTTGGTCGCTTTATCCAGTTCGTTGGTTACCACCCGGAAAATCGCTGACGGAGTCTGTAGTGCTTCGTTGGCCTGAGCCAATGACAAATACCAACCCGAGGCCGCAAGTGAACCAAGTCGGTCACGAAGTTTGCGGACCCCACCTAGATCAAGACTGTTGCTGACATCCACCCCTCCCCTTTTTGCCTCCCACTTATCGCGGCGATAGTTGTAAACCAGCTCAAGCTTTGATTGCCCGGGCAGCTCTTTGACAATTTTCCTAAGGTGAAACGGACTGAATGTCAGCACATTCAGAGAGCGCCACTTGATCGGGTGCGTTGGCACGTTGTTCACAAAGGTCGGATCCAGCTCGTAAATATTTGGCTCGCCATCAAAGTTAGCAAACAGCCGTTGCTCGTCGCCCTCTTTCCACCCCAGCTTCAATACGCGCGTTCTTTTTTCCACCGGTCCGGGATTCCCCTGCTCATCCGGCTCACCCGGAAAGCTCAATTGAAATGTTACCTTGCGGGCTGGAGGATCGAGCCCATACGAGGTGATATCATCAGCGGAGTCGGAGACGAAATTCAGAACCGAAGCTTCGTTCACCCCTTTCACCAGATCCATCACCTCGCCAAGATTCGCGGGAAGCAATTTGCTGTTTACTGCTACATCCCAGCTTATTCGGCCATCGGAGTATTTTTTCGATTTCAAAATAACCTCAGGATCGATGCGACTCTGAATGCGTATGTAGTCCAGATTCTGAATCGGGATCCGGGCAAGACTTCGCTCTCTCACCGCATTCGCCGTCCGGGGCAGGTTCTTCAAAAAGTTGCTTTGAACCATATAAGTTGCCGGACGATCTGATACGCGAGCCTCCAGAGTTGGCGGTACCGGAGAGCCTTCCGGAACGCTGTCGGGAACTTCCTTCAGATAAATCGTCAGAGGCTTTTCAACCCCAAGGATCATCATCTGGATGACGGCAGCATTTTCCGGCAACGGATTCGGAATCTTCAATGGCTTGCGATCACCGGATCCGAGGGAATCAATCTGCAATCCCGATAAGTCGGCGAGCAACTGATCCATTCTTTCCTTGTCCGCCCAGGTCTTCAGAGGCCGAACCAAAGACCAGTCTTGAAGTGGTGGAGTCACTCTCCTTTGCAAAGCAATCTCGCCTTTTGAATCACGAATCAACAATTGCACGACCCCTTCCATCGGTGCACCAACCAGGCGAGGGTCCCGCATTTCACCGAGAATATTTTCGAGAAAACGCCTGGGATTTCCATCCACTACCTTCGCGCCGGCTTCGTCTGCTGCGCTCCGCGCAAAAATGGTATTCGCCCGTGGGGAGGCAGTTCCCAAAATCACTCGATGCTGGCTTCGCTCATCACTCCCCTCTTTAACCGGAGCTGAAAGCACGACCTCAATCAAATTCTCCTCATCCAGCCCAATTGTAGCCTCACTCAATTCAGGCTGGCTGGCGATCTCTTCGGCGGAAATTTCATCGACCAGGGTGAGGTGATTGAGCTGATCAAGTAGCACCGCTGCATCATTCGGATCGACGCGATCCACTTCCGGGGCAGTGAAAAACCAGAATCCCTGGGTGCGGTCGAGTCGATACTCACCGTTTTTATTTTTGACGTAAATGCGATCAATCTTTTCCGGCTCAAATCGAACCAGCACGTTCGCTAGATTCGCCGCATCATCTCCCGAGACGGGCTCTCGATCGATGACATAGATCGCCACCGCCATCGCAATGACGGCCAGTCCCAGAATAGCTGTGGTGATGATTCTCATATCAGGCACGGCGTCGCATCCAGACAAAGATACCGACAATAATCGCCAGCAACGGCAGAATGAATACTATCAAAGATTGAAGCAGACCAAAATCAGCATCGGAAATATTCAGAGTATAAGAAGTCGGTCGGCGGGCAGAAATTCCCATTAGGTCTTCCCGCTTCATCACCCAGTTCATCGAAGCCATGGTGAAGTCGGCAGCGACTTTCGAAGTGATCCCTTCCGGCGAAACCAGATTCGGGTTTCCTGCCACAACGAGGCGCGACGTCCTCTTTTGCAACGAAGCATCTCCCGGCTCGCCCTTTTCCACCGAAGCAGCAGTGAAAACCGGATCGGGCGCTCCGGTGTCTTCATCCGGGCTGTAGGAAATCTCGTCAGCATTGAAATCCGTCTCCCCCCAAAACCCATCACGAGCCAACATCAGCGGCATCGGACGAATATTATCCGCCATCAATAAGTCATCATCCTGCAGAACATTGAGCGACTGAGTCTGGCCACTGAGCTGCATCGATAGCGCCGGCAAGTCCTGCGTCGGCCCCCGCCCCGGCATTAAAGAAACCGGAACATCGTAACTTTTTCGCGCGGCGACCCCGGGGATACTTACCACAGTCAGCACCCGATCCCGATTGGGAGCAACGCCATGCTCACGCAGCAGTGAGTTCAAATTGGGAGTGTCTGATGACGGATCGAGAAAAACCACCAAACCACCTTTGCGATCTTCCCAAAACGATCGAACCATCTTCAGCTCGCGAGTTGTGAGATCCTCGGTATTTCCGGCAAAAAACAAAGCATCCGCATCGTCGGGAATAATTTGGAGTCCCTCCAAAACCAAGCTCTCCAGTCGAGCATTCTGGGCATTTGCCAGCGGCTGCAATTGACTGGCAATCTTGACCAGGTCATCCACCCGGCGATCACCCGTAACCAGGTAAATCTTCCGCTGCTGCTGCTCGGTTACCTCAAGTAAAGCCGACGTGAGCACCTCTTCGCCTTTAAACTCAATCACACGGCCATCATTCGCATCACGGGTTACCATTTCCTCGGCACCAATCGTCTTGATGCGGCCGGATTCTCCCAGTATGACAATCTGGTCACGGCTGAACTGAATCTTGTGCTGGTCCTTTAGTGCGGCGATTCTTCCCCGACTGCGGGAAAGGTCGAGATACTCCGCCGTAATCCGGTCGCCGCCAAGGCGGTCATATTCGGAGACCACCCCTTTTACATCAGAGTACAATTCGGATGACCCGAGAAAGGCCATGATGATCTCCACATTCGAGCCCATCCCTTTGAGAAAACTCTTAGAAGTATCGGAAAGGGTGAACTTCCGGTTCTGCGTCAGGTCGACCGTATTGTGTCTGCGGCAACTTAGGTAATTGACCTGACAGAACAGAACGATCATCAGCAGCATCTGCAATAGCACATGACCGAAGGTGCGATAGCGCATCATCTTGCGCTCACGCGAAGCCGAGGAGACCACCGGCTTCTTCTGCCGGCTGGTTTCCTTCTGTTTTTGCTTTTTCTGTTCTTTCTTTGCCATTCGCAAT
>JAHDCN010000249.1 GCA_020629815.1 Verrucomicrobiota bacterium | reverse complement strand
CCGCGAGGCTGCCGTCCGTTTTCAAATCAGGGAAACACCAATCCGGCTCGTCATAGTGCAAGCCAGCCAACGATGCGAGTGCTTCCCACTCACCCAAAGCCTCGAACCAACGCTGGAACCGGTCAGCATATCGGCTCTGCCATTTTTCAAAAGCGATCACACAACGGAGATCCCAGGCGAGTGAAAAGATCAACGGCGGATGAACGATCGATCCTCTGACCAATGCCATGGATGCAAGTCGATCGAGCTCGTTCATGGCTTCTGCTGCTTCCGTGACTTCTTCCAAAAGAGCCGCCAGTTTCCCCTCGCGTTTCGGACAAGTTTCCAGAAACTCAAATACCTCCCGATAGCAGCGCACCTGACGCTCGCCGGAGGTAAGCGCCTTCAGCGAACGCGAAATCGAGTCTTTGTGTTTCCTGATCAGCCAGCCGTTTGCCAGAAAGACGGCAATCACGACCCAGATTGGCGAAAGAAAAACCGAGGCCACAATGGCCAACGGTAAAATCAGAGGCAGCCAACGCACCCAGGCAGCCAACTTGGTTTTTTTAGTGAGCCACGATTTTGCTCCCGCCCATTCTGGAAGAATTTCGGCGTCAGCTGTGTCGAGATCCTGACCCCGCACCGACAGCTCCTGTCGCCAGTCCAGCTCGTCGGCCAGCGCTCTCACTACAGATTGCCGCTCTCGAATTTCTTCGTCGCCAGCATCCCGGCTCAACCATTTGGCCAGCATATAGCGACCCTGAGGGGTTCTATGGGTGCATATCAACTGAAAGGCGCTAGCCGGACCAAAAACATCCAGATCAACCGCTGTGTTCTCTGAGGCGAATTCATCCGGCGCGGAGGGAACCGGGAACTCTTCCCAGTTTCTTCCAATTCGAGCGATGCCGGAATGATTGAGGTCGCGCAATCGGCGAAACCTTTCCTGCCTCGTCAGAATTTTCCGATGCCGAATTACGAGGAGAACAAATATGATCAGGCAAATCAAAACCAGCGCAAAACCGACTACGCTGACGGTCGTGGACTTCACCAAGGTGGCAACAACACCGAACAGGACTCCCAACCCGAAAACCACAAATCGCCAGGTCGACATTTTTGACGAGGCAGTTTCCTCCACCGCTTCCTGTTTGCCGAAGGTCTCCGCTCGATCTCGATAGATTTCTTGAGGGCTCATTTTTTCTGGATACCGAGTCTTGCAATTTGCACAAGACAGGGCCTACCTTGCCTGCATGAGCCAAACTATCAAAGTCCTTCTCATCGTCGTTTGTGTTGCCGTAGTTATCGCTGGTCTTACCGGATGTGCCTGCACGTCTTGTTAGTAAGAAAGACACTTCCATGCGACATTGGCTTGTCATTGCGACAGTGGCCTTCCTGTCGGTTTCCTGTTCGGACGACCGGAATGAATCCGAGGTTACCAGCGACGGGAAACCTCTTGTCTCCTGCGTGAATTATCCGCTCTACTATTTTGCGCAGCGAATTGCCGGCGATTTGGTAGAACTGGACTTCCCTGCCGACTCCAGCGATCCTGCCTACTGGGAACCAACAGACAAACAGATCGCAAAGCTGCAGAAGTCGGATCTTCTTTTGCTCAACGGAGCTGACTACGCCAAATGGCGGGAAAATATCAGTCTGCCGAATTGGATTCAGGTAGATACATCGGAGCAGTTTGCTGACAAACTGATTACCGTAAAAGATGCCGCCACTCACAGCCATGGAGGCGATGGCGAGCACAGCCACGATGGACTGGCATCCACCGTTTGGCTTGATCCCTCTCTCGCAGCCCAGCAGGTTTCTGCTATTAGCAAGGCCCTGTCGAATCTGCTGCCGGAAAAAGAAGCGGAACTTACAGAGAGGACGAATTCTCTGCTCAAGGATTTGGCTGCGTTGGATTCAGAGTGGAAGGATTCTGCCAGCGCGCTGAAAGGAAAGAAGATCATTTCATCGCATCCGTTCTATCATTATTTGGCGCGCAAGTATGGACTGAACGTTGAGTCCGTACACTGGCTTCCCGATCAAGCACCGGGAGAGAAAGAACTGAGCGAGCTGAAGAATATTCTACAGTTTGGACCGGCTCAGTTCATGATTTGGGAGGCTCAGCCGATCCCTGAAGCCCTGAAAGCATCGGAAAAGTTCGGCATCAAAAGCGTCATTTTTTCGCCCTGCGACAATCGTCCGGCACAGGGTGATTGGCTCACCGTTATGCAGCAAAATGGGAAAAATCTTGCGGCAGCGGGTTCCCAATAAAGTAAAACAGTGTAAACTTTTCTGAAAGATCAGCCCTGCCTGATCGTTTTATTCTATATGATCCATCCCTCTCAACTGGTCATTGCTCTGTGCATGCTTTCCTCAGCTGCGGTAGCCCAGACCTGGAAAGAAACATCATCAAAAACGACTGGCGATTCCCCTGCATTGATTCGCAAGACGGTATCCAATGGATCGCGGACGGTGACCTTGAATCTTTCGAAGTTTTCTACCAATGACTTCACCTTGCGCGTAGTTGATCAGGGCAATGATTCCGCATCGCGACGCTACAGCTCTTTGCGCGACGCGATGGAGAAGACTGGCTGCATCGCCGGAATCAATGGAGGATTTTATGGAGCGGATTTTTCGCCACTGGGATTGACGGTCGAAAACGGCAAGAAACTCTCAGCATTTCGCAACTCCAGTGGGGGAGGGCTTTCCACTGGTTTGATTTGGTCGGGAACCGGGGGGATCCACATCGTTCGGAGAGAGAACTTTGAAATGCACAACGGGGTAAAGCAGGCAATCCAGGCAGGGCCAATGCTGGTTTGGCAGGGAGCTCAGGTTCGTGGTCTATCGAACGAAAAATGGCGCCCGAGGACCTTCGTGCTGACCGACTGGAAAGGGAATTGGATGCTCGGAACAAGCTCTTCCGTCAGCCTTGCCGCGCTATCGGCAATTCTCGATAGCTCTCAGGCCATCACTGAGTTCACCACCCATCGCGCAATCAATCTCGATGGCGGGCGATCGACCGGGTTCTTTCTCAAACAACCCGATGGTTCAGTGGTCTATCAAAGCGAGGTTTCCCGCGTGAGGAATTTTCTCGGCATCGTCAAAAAGTAGAAGGACCCAACAGGGTATAGTCAATGACCTAACCCTGTTACATCTCGGACCTAACCCTGTTGGGTCGGAAGTGAGCCGAGAAAAAACTCGATCATCTCCTGGTAAAGGTCATCGCCGCCTTCGGCCAGAACATCACCGTGGTAGCCTTCGGGAACTTCCCGCCAACGACTCTCCGGGTGCTGCGCATTCTCGAAGATGCGCTTGCCATGAGCAACGGGAATCACTTTGTCTTTGCTCCCATGGACGACCATCATCGGAACCCGGCAAAGAGAGGCTGAGGATTCAGGGGAGATATTTTTCGGGGAAAAATTTCCGCGCAAACCGGCTGCGACAAGAATCGGGTGGATGGTCCATCTTGGCAGATCAAACTTCGTGGTTCGGCGCATGGTGTGGTGAACCACATCCTTCAGATCAGCAAACGGCGCGGTGATCACAAACGACTGAAACGGTTGACCGTCCCTTCCGGAAATTTGCGTTGCAACCGCTGCTCCCATAGAAAGACCGAAGCAAAACAAGGGACCAATTTTCTGATTCCTTTCTTCCAGCCTCGCCTTGGTGGCGTTGATTACCTGAAGGGCATCTTCCACTTCCCGAAATCCATAAGTGGAAAACTTCCCTTCACTTTCGCCATGGGCTCGCTGGTCATAGACTACGCAGCGAAAATCTGCGGCTACAAAACGTTGAGCTATGGTGAGCATGTTCTCCTTTAGACCACCGCGGCCATGAATCAGCAGCACCGTGCCGCGTGGCTGAGGCAAGCGGGTGATGCCTTTCTTTTCCAGGCGGGCCAGCATCCGACGGGTCCGGATAGCTTCTCCCATTTCTTCTACCGGCATTGGTTCGGCAATAAACCCTTTTAGGATAAACCCGTCAGCCGTCTTCGTTTCCAGAGCTTCGAGCTTCAGGCCAAATTCGGAAGGGTTAGCCAGTAACTTGTGATGTCTGTCTTCCAAATCACGCCGCTTTGGAACGAGAAGGGCTGCGGAGCCAAACCAGAGACCAATTGGAATGGAAAGGATTCCCAGAAGAACAAAAATGGTCAGCATTCGTGCCTTACGTTTTTTCATCAAAGTAACTACGAAAGGAACCCGAAGGCTCTTTCACACTTCGGACTGTTTCTGCTCGCGAAACCAGAAGAGAAACAGAACCAGTCCCAGTAGAGAAATGCCGCCAAGGGAATACCAGAAACCTTGAAACTCATTGAGAAGGAATTTTTTCCCGCTGGCAAATTGGGAGGCCAACAGGGCATTGATTCCCACTGCCAGAATCGGACCAATGCCATACCAAATGAAATTGAAGACCGATTGCGCGGTATTGGCGACATCAGCACGGGCGACTTTGTTAATGTAAATGAACGAGGCACTCGTGAAAAAGGCGTAGCAAAGACCATGCACACCCAGACCGCAGACGATCAGCCACATGGGGATACCGATGGTTCCGAATAGAAAAAAGCGGGCCACATAGCCGAAAATACCGAGAGCCAGAACTGCGCGGAAACCTATCTTCGGCAGCACGCGGCCAAGCACGATGTACATGAGAACCTCACAGATTTGGCCGACGGCCATGGCCGGAAGGAGATAGGCGGAGTCGAGCCCTGC
>JAHDCN010000248.1:3250-4685 GCA_020629815.1 Verrucomicrobiota bacterium | reverse complement strand
AAAGTAGAAGTGATGACCGGCGGACCAGGGCAGGGCGACTTGATCCCGGTTCTCGAATTGAAAGTCGACTTCGAGATGGCTTTCTGCAAAGCGGTAACAGACTTCGAAGCGATATTCATACGGATAGATTTCCTGTGCCTTGTCATCGGGCACAAGGACAGCCGAGAATCCGCCCTCCGTCATTTCAGTGATTTCAAACCGGCCCTGGCGAGTGATTCCGTGATTTGGCATAGGCCTGACTTTGCCGTCGTGATCTCTCCATTTGCCAATCTCGCCGTCGCAGAAGGTCCGGGCCGAGAAGGGGAACAGAATCGGATTGCCGCCCCGTGCCTTGGTCACCTGATCCGGGCTGTCGATATCGGGCCAGTGAATGATCTCCCGGTCCGGTTGAGTCCAGCTCATCAGGCGGGCACCCCGCTCCGGCCAGGCGCGAAAGGTCGATGCCCCTATTTGCCATTCATAAATGGTCTCGCCGAGATGAGGAATCGATTTCATAGCGTGGTAGAGCAGAGAGTTCGCATATCGTGCTGTTGAATTCAACATTGCGTTCTGGTGCGTCTTTGGCTCAGAATAAACAGTCACCAATCATGAAATCACTATTTCGCATCGGTCTTGTTGCCGGTGTTCTTTTCTCAGTCATGCCGCTTTCCAACGCCAACGATGAACCTGATCAAAGCGGTGCGCTCTCGACCGATTTTATCAATCAACTCCGCAAGGACTACGAGATGGATGAGGCGGATCGCGCACGGTACAATGCGGTGACCAGCACGGACATTTCGACGCTTTCCCTGAATCGCAAAGTGGTGCAGGGCGAGGACGGCAAGTTCAGTCACAAGATCAAAACTAAGGGCATTACCAATCAGAAGAGCTCTGGTCGGTGCTGGATGTTTGCCGGGTTCAATGTGATGCGTCCGCGGGTGATTCATGATCTGGGTCTGGAAAAATTCGAATTCTCCGCAGCGTATCTTCTGTTTTGGGACAAGATGGAGAAATCGAATCTCTATCTCGAAGAGATTATCGAGCTGCGCGACGCGGACCGCCTCGACCGGGAATGGGAACTGGTGAATCAATGGATGGTCGGTGATGGCGGCTGGTGGAACTACGTCACTTCACTGATCGAGAAATACGGCGTGGTTCCGACGTCAGTGATGCCGGAGACCCACAGCAGCGAGAACACCCGCGGCATGAATACCGTGCTGCAGCGACTCCTGCAGTCCCGTGCCGCTGCTATTCTCAAAGCTCATGAGGACGGAGCGGATTTGCCTCAACTTCGTGAGCTGAAGGCGAAGGCGATGGCTGATGTGTATCGCCTGTTGGCAATTAATCTCGGCGAGCCGCCGGAAGAATTTGAGTGGCGCTATGAGTCCGGTGAAAAAGGTAAGTCGGATAACAAAGACGACGAATCAGAGGAGTCCGGAAACGAACTTCCCCCGGT
>JAHDCN010000248.1:1209-3150 GCA_020629815.1 Verrucomicrobiota bacterium | reverse complement strand
ATGTGGTTTGCCGTCAACATGGGAGTCGACCAATCTCGGGAACACGGATTGATGGAGACGCAGTTGTTCGATTACGAATCCCTGTTCGGCTTGGAGATGCCGCTGTCTCGCCTGGATCGCTGCCGCCTGCTGGCCGGTGCCTCGAATCACGCCATGGTCCTGATGGGAGTCGATCTCAAAGATGGCAAGCCGGTCAAGTGGCTGGTCGAAAACAGCTGGGGCGAAGACAAAGGCAACAAGGGAACCTGGACGCTCTACGACAACTGGTTCGACGAGCACGTCTATAACATCATCGTTCACAAGGATCACGTCCCGGCAAAAACCATGGCCGCCTTTGCCGAAGAGGCTACGCCGCTGCCTGCATGGTATCCGGGAGCAATGGGAATTCCGAAGTGAGTGATGCCCTATTCACCACCCATGAGAGCCTGCGCCCGCTGCATGATTTCCTCAGGTGAAAGCTCTTCATTCATTCTGCGGAAATTCCAGCGATAGCCATACGGATCTCTGACAAGCGCTGTGCGCCATCCCCAGATTTGATCGGTTGGTTCTTCGATTGCAGTACAACCTGCATCGACAGCTTGCCGAAACGCCGCATCGCAATCTTCAGAAAGGATACCAAATACACAGGGAGCTGCTTTTCCCTCGGGCAGAGCGAGAGCCTGCCATGGTTCATATTCACCGGAAATTAGCAACCGTGTGTTGCCAAGCATGAATTCGGCATGCGACACAGAGCCATCAGGCATGGACATTCGATACAGTTCCTGCGTGCCCAGGGCTTTGGCATAAAAGTCGAGGGCTTCTCCGGCATCTTTTACTGTGAGAGAAACAGCAAATTCAGATTCTTCCATATCTCAATTTTACACGGAACCGATGGCCAAGTCAGCTTGATTCAGATAAAAGCCTACTGATTCACTTCGTCAAAAACGCCTCACTGGTCGCGATCCCTTTGATCAGAGATTCCAGGCTGTGATTCTCCTGTTTCATTTTCTCCACGAGATCATCAACCAAGCCGCGGTCGGAGGGCTCGACGGTTCGACCGAGGGCGTAGGTCAGCATCTTCTCGGTTAGTCCGCGGAGAAAGCGGTCGGACTGACTCATCAGCGCGTCACGAAATTCGTCGATATTGGCGAAAGCTTCGCCATTGGGCATCGTCCCGGAGGCGTCGATCACGGCTTCTTCCGGCCACCAACCGCGTTCGCCATCCTGCTTGGTGCGCCACTTGCCGACGACGTTGAAATTTTCCAACGCCAAACCATAGGGATCGATGCGGCGGTGACAGGCGGCGCAACTCTCGATGGTGCGATGCTGGTCCAAACGCTGACGAACAGTGAGTAGCTCGCCCTGTACATTGGGTTCGACTTCGCCGACATTTGGCGGCGGCGGATCGGGCGGATCGTTGAACAAAACCTCCAGCACATACTTGCCGCGTTCGACCGGCTTGGTGCGGTTGCCATCGCTGCCCCACTTGTGCACGGCTGCCATCGTGACCAGCCCGCCGCGGTGCGATTCGGCAGGTAGTTTCACCCGCACGAAGTCGGAACCTTTCGGGCCGTCGACTCCGTAGTAGCTGGCGAGAGTTTCGTTGGCCATGGTCCAGTCGCTGCGGATGAAATCGAGCACGCTGCCTTTTTTGCGCAGGATCTCGCGGAAAAATTCCATCGGCTCCGCGTTGATCGATTCGTTCAGCCCGGCGTTCTCAATCGAGTAGTAGTCGCGGTAGAGATTGCGATCGACCGAGAAGCGATCAAACTCATGCGCCTTCAGCCACTGCGCGCCGAAGCCACTGACCAGTGCTTCGGATTTGGGATCTGCCAACATTCGGTCGATTTGTGCCAACACTTGTTGCGAGGTCTTCAGTTGACCGTTTTTGGCTGCCTCAAACAGTGTGTCGTCGGGCATCGAGTTCCAGAGAAAATAACTGAGTCGACTGGCGGTTTCGTA
>JAHDCN010000248.1:0-1109 GCA_020629815.1 Verrucomicrobiota bacterium | reverse complement strand
GTGCGGGTATCCGGATTCGGCCGGCCCTGGCTGATCATTCCCTGCGCCATCATTTGCGCCTTGTATCTGGCAGCGAGCTTCTGATTGCCAGCTGAAGAAGCTTCCTCCGACTGCTTTCTCAGTTCGCCAAAATGGTAATTCACTCGTGAAAAATCAGTGCGGTTGCCAATGTCGATGCCCAGCTCGGAGCCGCCCTTTTTCTCAAAGGCCCGGGTGACCTCGATGATCTCCGGGTTTTCGATACTGCCCTCGATTTTTTGATTGATGATCTGTCCGGAGCCGGTGCGCTGCATCTGCAAATAGAGCGGCTTCTCCCCCTGGCGCATATCCACACCGACCCGCAAGCGGATGGTGTAACGACCGGAGATGGGAAACAGCTCATTGCTCCAGGGATGGCGGGTGTCCTGATTGGTCCGCATACCCTGACTCATGGAAATCAGGCCATCGTCGCGAACGATCACGCTGCGCTCCCGCTTGATGTATTCGATGCCACCATCGATGTCTTCGTATTCCATACGGTTGCGCTTGGTAGGCACCGGTGGCGGGCCGAGAACAACGGCGAGCTCCGCCATTGAGGAGCCGACATCAAAATATTGTTCCATTAGCGAGGGGTCGAGCAGCAGTGCTTTGCTCACCTTGTCGAAACCATCGATGCTGCCATCCGGCGGCAGCAAATCGAGTGGGCCCTCGTTAGGTGGAAAGGTAACGCCAAGCAGGTCGCGAACCGTGTTGGTGTACTCGGTGCGGTTCAGACGGCGCATCAGCACTTTGCCGCCGGTGCTTTGCGCTTTTGACTGGGCGTTGCGCAGCTCCGCCGCGATCCAGCGGGCGACCGGTTCGATCTCCGAGATTTCCGGAATCGGTTCGTCCTCGGGAGGCATGTCGCCGAGATTGATGTTGTCCATCACCTCAATCCAGTGCCCGGCTGATTCGGAATCGAGGAAGTCCGTTTTCAAAGTATCGAGGCGAAGATTGCCCTTTTGCTTATCGGGTCCGTGACATTGGTAGCAGTGCTTTTCGAAAAACGGGACGACTGATTCCGTGTAGGTCTTGGAGTCAGCGGGGGTGGCGAGACAGAGGGAGGGGGAGAGGAGGAGAGAGGTGAGGAG